>NZ_JAJDJV010000004.1:0-201114 GCF_020567625.1 Enterococcus sp. BWT-B8
TGTCTTGCGACAAGTAATAATATATCAAGTTTCTTCGCTCAGGTCAATCAAAATATGTCATTTTTTACAACTTTTTTTCAATTCCGATCAATTCCCAATACAATTGACTTTTCATTCGTTTTTCCAACGATTTTATAGATATACATCTTTATTTCCTCTTCTTTATTTTGCATTTTCAGAATACACGATTCTTTTCTGTATTCTATTCATTTAAAAGCTGCGAAAAAAGCTCAAATTCATCTGTTTCACTTATCTTTATGCTTCCTTTATTTGTAAAACCATTATTCCTATAGAAATAAATCAGCTTTTTATTGGAAGAAATGCAGTCTAATCTTAATTCAACAGCAATTGATTCAAAATAAACTTTGATTTTTTTCAGCATTTCAGTACCATAATTCAATCCTCTGTAATCAGGATGAACAATCAACCGATGGATATAAAATATTTTTTCCGCTTGTCTACTTACCTTCCACAACTTCTGATCCCATAATGTAGGAGTATTCCAAACTGCTGCCATCCCTACTATTTTTTGATTTACAGTAAAGAAATAAACATCCCCACGCTGTACAGCACCTTTCAAATCATGTTTATCTGTTCCTTCAAGAACATCAGACCATTGTTGACTCCCTTTACTCTGCAACCATAGAGCAGTATCCTTCATTATGTTTATCGCTATATCAGCTTCTTCTTTTAATACTCTGTGCATTTCCATTCTGTGTATTCCTTTCTTCTTCATTTTATTATGAGAAAAGAGAAGCAGGTTAACCGCTGCTTCTCTTTAATCACATACTATTTAAGTATTAAAACATCGGCATGCCTGCCATATCATAGACAGACAGCAGGGCTTTAAGTTTAGAAGGACTTTCCCATCTATATGTATCATTTTTTATCAGGTCTGCTTTACTCTCTTCCATTTCAAAAACAAATAGGGGCAAATCTTCTGTTTCACTGTGTGCATTTGTTAATTCAACTAAGCTGATTGAAGTTACATCCAATTGAATGTTCTTTTTGAAATGCTGTAAAATACTCGCTAATCCTGTCATATCTTCCAAAACTTCAGTAGTAACAAACTCAGATGTTTTTCCTACAGGGTGAATAAGAAATTTTTTCGTTCCATCATGCAGGTTCAGCATGATTGTTCCAGCCACTCTTTTATTAGACAAAACGTTCACCTCAACTGATTATAGTTTTCATAAATATAGGGAATTGTATCATATTTTCTGGAAAAAAACAGAATTATTTTATAAGCAGCTCATCCATTGCTTCATCAATCCATTTAGGCAGTTTCTTTTCCAATGTTGTAAAACCTATTTTTTTATTTTTATTGGTAAAGTATTTTTTTCGGCGATAGCCAGCTTGCAACATCTCATTCTTTAGAGTCCGGAGAGAAAGACTGATTTTTTGGGAATACTCATCAATATCAATAACCTGTACTTGTATTTTATCTCCCACATCCAATACTCCATGGATATTTTTAGTATAGCCTACCTGAATTTCAGAAACATGTATCAATCCCTGTGTTTTTCGATCCAATGAAACGAAAGCTCCATACGGTTGTATCCCTGTAACAGTTCCATCTATAGTCATTCCAATTTTGTATTGCACATGTCTCCCTCATTTCTCCTATATAATAGATGTTTCCATCCCAATCAGTTCTTTTAAATCATATCATGTTCCAAAGTTTCTGAATAGAATTTTATTTCGAATCCAGCTTTTTCATTTATCTTTTAGCAAATCTACTTTATACTTTCAATAAGAACATCTTAACAATCTTATATGTAAAGGAGTAGAGCAATGGTAAATTTTGATCATGTATATGAAAGAAAAGGAACAAATTCTGTTAAATGGGATGCTGTTAATAAAATGTACAAAGAAGATGATTTGCTTCCTTTATGGGTAGCTGACATGGATTTTAAAGTTCATCAGCCTATCTTGGATGCGATGATCAGTTATATTAATCAGGGAATCCTTGGTTATACAACTTCCTCTGACTCTTTATATGAAGCAGTTCAGACATGGCAGAAAAAAAAGCACAATTATATAGTAGAAAAAGAAGCAATTTTATTTAGCAGTGGTGTGGTTCCAAGTGTAGCTATAGCTATACAAGCATATACTGAAGTTGGTGATGCAGTCCTGATTCATGATCCTGTTTACCATCCTTTTGCTAAAGTCATCAAGAAAAATAAGCGGAGAGTGATCCGACATTCTCTAATAGAAGTAGATGGTAAATTTCAAATAGATTTTGAAAAAATGAAAGAAGCAATTCAAACAAATGATGTGAAGTTATTTATTCTCTGTAATCCGCACAATCCAGGCGGACGTGTTTGGAGCATTGAGGAGCTGAAAAAAATTGGAGAGCTTTGTGCCTCTCATAATGTCTTGATTATCAGTGATGAAATTCATCAAGACTTGATTTTTACACCGGCAGAATTCACAACATTCAATAATGCTGATCCATCATTCAAGGATTTTTCAATTACATTAACTGCTGCTACAAAAACATTTAATTTAGCAGGTATCAAAAACTCAATGGCTTTTATTCATAATACTGAATTAAGAGCAAAATTTAGCAACATTCAGGAAATAAATCAGCAGACTGAAATTAACACGATAGGTCTAATCGGTACAGAAGCTGCCTATCGCTGTGGAGAAGAATGGCTGGATGATCTTTTGATTTACCTGCAAAAAAACATATCAACTGTAGAAAAGTTTTTACAATCAGAAATGCCTCTTGTTAAAATAATGAAGCCCGAGGGAACCTACCTAATCTGGTTGGACTTTTCTGCTTACGCTCTCTCTGATAAAGAGCTTGAAAATAAGCTAATCAAAAAAGGCAAGGTTGTGCTTAACTCAGGGATATCATTCGGTCCAAAAGGCAGTCAGCATATGAGGCTGAATATTGCTTGTCCGAATGCTACTTTGCTGGAAGGTCTTGAGAGAATGAAGACGTCATTTCAAGCTGATTGAGGGTTTGCACTGCTTAAAGACTGAAATAAATAAATTAAAAAAAGGGGGTGTGACATTAGTGTTATGTCTTAACCCCCTAAAATTGAATAAACAGCAGTACAGTCTTTATATGTTTCTTCGGTTAGCTATCCTTTTATATACTATTCTATAAATCTACAAAAAATTCCAGCATTAGCAGCTCTGGTAGTTCAAGATGAGCAAAGCCTGTCCTATCCTCTTCTTTTTTATCCTTAATTATTCTGTAATTTCAACTGTATCAATAACAACATCAAATGTTGGCCGATCCTGTCCATCGCGCTGTACTCCAGCGATTTCATCCACGATATTCATGCCTTCTGTTACGTGACCGAAAACAGTGTGGCGGAAATCAAGCCATGGTGTTCCTCCATTTTTATAAGCTTCAATGATTTCAGCCGGAAAGCCCGCACCTTCCAATTGTCCCAACATATTTGCAGGAACATCCTGCTTGTTCACGATGAAAAACTGACTGCCGTTTGTGTTAGGTCCTGCATTTGCCATGGACAAAGCCCCACGCAGATTGAAAACATTTTTTGAAAATTCATCTTCAAACTTTTCTCCGTATATGCTTTCGCCGCCCATTCCGGTTCCAGTTGGATCTCCCCCCTGAATCATAAAATCAGGAATAACACGATGGAAAATAACACCATCATAATAGCCTTTTTTCGCAAGCTCAACAAAGTTTTCTACTGTTTTGGGTGCTTGTTCAGAGAACAATTGAACAGTTATATCCCCTCTGTTGGTTTTGATTATCGCTTTTGGTCCTTTTACATTTTCTAAGTCTAACTGTGGAAATTCACTCACAATAGTTCCTCCTTAAGTAATATTACTAGTTTTATCATACCGAATATTCAGAAGAATTACCATTTTATTTCCTTAGATTAAGTAAAGCTTTATCTCCTTCACAAATAATCACTTGCTTTTTTTGATTACAAATGCTACTTTGTGAAAAATGGGTACAATTCCATTTTATTTTATTGAATGATGATTTACTGATTTGGAGGAAACAAAATGTCTGAAACACCGGAAATTTATGATATTACAATTATTGGTGGCGGACCGATTGGTCTTTTTGCCGCATTTTATGCCGGCTTGAGAAAAGCCAAAACTAAGTTAATAGACAGCTTACCGCAGTTAGGTGGTCAACTGGCCACTCTATATCCTGAGAAATATATTTATGATGTACCCGGATATCCAGCAATTAAAGCGATTGATCTGGTTGCAAATTTGGAAAAACAGCTTTCTGTATTTGATCACGATATTCTCTTGGAAGAAGAAGTCACAAATCTTACAAGAAAGGAAGACTATCTTGAAATAGAAACTACCAAAGGAACACATTATTCCAAAGCAATTATTTTAGCTGTCGGCAATGGCTCTTTTCAGCCTAGGCGATTAACAGTTGACGGTTCTGAAACATTGGAAGGCAAAAACATTCATTACTACGTAAAAGATATAAACGAATTTGCCGGAAAAAAAGTAGCAATTGCCGGTGGAGGAGATTCTGCTATCGATTGGGCCTTAATGCTGGAGTCGGTTGCTGAGCAGGTCTCAATTATCCACCGGAGACCGGAGTTTCGGGGACATGAACATAGTGTAGAAAAATTAAAAAATTCAACTGTTCAAATTTATACCCCATACACTATTGATCAGCTTTGTTTGGAAGATAATTCTTTTAAAGGTATCCAACTAAAGCATACAAAAGAGGATGGCGGGTTTCACCTGCCTGTTGATTCGCTGATTGTTAATTATGGCTTCACATCTTCCCTTGGCCATTTAAAGGACTGGGGATTAGATATATCCCGAAATTCAATTACTGTGGATTCTGATATGTCCACAACACTTCCCGGAGTTTATGCAGTTGGAGATATTTCAACGTATATGGGAAAAGTTAAACTGATTGCAACAGGATTTGGTGAAGCACCGACTGCAGTCAACAATGCTTTGCATTTCATTAAACCTGATGCGCGCACTCAACCTATGCACAGTACCAGCCTTTTTGAAAAGCTTGAACCTCATAAAGAAATTTTGCAAAACTAGTGTATTGACCAATTTGAACCTAAGCTATGCTTCTCATCCAAGAAATGTACAGCCGATCCAGTAGTATTACATATGAGACTGCTGGATCAACGATGAACATCCGAAGAAGGGTAGAAGCAAGCTTTTAATACAGGTTTAAAGCTGCTCCTTCTTGTTATTGAAGCATACAAGTTAACATTTTCTATCATTGAACATCATTTATAGACGATCTTTTAGTATAATTTATAATTTGGTTAGAGCACTAGGAAAGCTGTCCATTAAAATATGCCCCGCCATTCAGGTTAATTGCAGATAACCCCTGGATGAACGCGGCATATTTTATTTTTAATTCATCTCTTTATGCCAGTCGATAATCGCCTGTTTCACTTTTTCAGTCAGATGCTCTGTTGACTGATCACTTATGCGCTCACCTTCAAACAGTACATAATAAGTTTGCGCACACAATACACATTCATTCATACAGGAATACGTCACTACATCAGCATTTTGCTGGATGAATGAATCTTCTAAGAGAGCTGCTGCTCCTTTAGCCAGATTTTGCTCACAACATTCAATTAAAGGATTCATGTTCTTCTTTCCTTGCTTTTTTTAATACAATTATTATACCATTGATGTATTATAGTAAAAAAATAGTCTTGGAGGAAATAATATGGTTATAGAGGGAAATGAGTTAGAGCAAACCGCACGTGCATTGTTGAAACAAAGAGGGGTTGAAGTGAAAGATATTGCTGAGCTGGTCATGTTTCTTCAGGAATCTTATATTGATAAGCTTGATTTAGATATTTGTATAGAAAATGTAGAGGCGGTTCTCACCAAGAGAGAAGTTCATAATACTATTATCACAGGTATTCAGCTGGATATCCTTGCTGAAGAAAATAAACTGCTGCAGCCTCTTCAACAAATTTTGACAGATGATGAGGGATTATACGGAATTGACGAGATACTCGCTCTGTCTATTGTAAATGTCTATGGTTCAATCGGCTTCACTAACTACGGTTATATCGATAAAGTTAAACCAGGTATTCTGGCTAATCTGAACTCTCACGATGGTAAATCTGTTCATACTTTCCTGGATGATATTGTCGGCGCAATTGCTGCATCTGCCGCAAGCCGTTTGGCACATTCTCAGCCAAATAAAAGCAGAATTACACAATAAATTCATAAGACAACCCTAATTTAAAAAAATATATGCAAACAATTAACTGTATGGCGACCGAAAATCGAGCGGAAAGATTCTTTACAGGTCCTTTTTCCTACGATTAGTTAAGAGAGCTATTTGCGCTCTTTTGTGGATTAGAGCAGCTTCAACAAAACAAGAGTAGAGACTGAATCTTCAATGATTCATTTTCTACTCTTGTTTTAATCATTTTATAACTTAATTTGCTGATACAGCCATTTTTACGGCTTGAATTGCATTGAAGTGATGTATTTTATAAACAATCGTTTGTTCCTGCCATACAACAGAGTTTGTTTGATACTCGCCATTTTCTCCTACTTCCAGTCGAATGGTTCCATCTGTATTTGGCGCAGGAAGAGTATTCTCTTCCAAATAATTTACAACTTCTTTTCCTAAAGATACAGGATTTTCACCCTCAATATTGGAGGCTTTAATTGTCAGATTCCAGTTTCCCTCCGGCCAGGTCAGATAGCTGGAACCAGCTGCTCCCTGTTGGTAACCTGTCAAACCAAAGCCCAAATCAACTTCCTGTCCGCTGTAATCTTCCAGCTTTCCAATAGCATTTTTTGCTTCATCAGCTGAATTAAAGCTCACTTTTTCAAAAGAAGCGATTGGTTTTAAGGAATTTAACTCTGAACTATTTACATTAATCGGTTGGTCTTCTGCATAATATAAAATACGAAAATTCGTTTTCTCTGTTATCGGTGTTGTTGCTGCACTGATATATTTTTTTGTATTGGCTGTCAAAATGAATGTAGGCAGATTGTCTGCTGGAAAACTTGCAGCCAGTTGGTCAAGTACCTGCTTTGCCTGTTCTTCAGGTGATTCAGTAGTCATTTCTGATGTAGATACGCTAGAACTTGACGATGACTTCGAAGTTTCCGATGTTTCACCTGACTCGCTTTGATTCTTATCAGTACTATCTGACATACTTGTTGTGCTGACACTGGTTTTTGTAGAGCTATCCGTATTATCGGATCTATTTCTGCAGCCTGCGATCACTCCACCAACTATTAACAATGTCAGTGCTGATAAATAATATTTCTTTTTCATATGATCTCCTCCTCGTATTTGCAGACAATTCAAAATATATTCACCTAGAACCTCCAACTCTTTAAATATGAAAGGATTTATAACCTGTTTTTGTTCTCCTCCTCCCCTTGTAACAACTTAATTATGTTATTTTAGGTGGCGAATCGAGCTCTTTACAGTGAGAATCATTGAGTTACAATGATTATTCTGGCACATTTCTTTGCTGCACTTTTTATCGTCGAAATGCTCAATGATAGCAGCTCTCTGTCAAACATTCATAAGCTCATACTATTCGTTCATCCTTAATAATGAAAGCTATTGATAAGCTTTCGTATAAACTACACCGATTATTTAATCGGTCAGTTTGTCATAGATTCTTCTGAATTACCATTCTGCAGCGTCTATAGTTTTTGAGGACTCAATTGAAGCATATCACACATCAATTTTTATGAAAAAAGAAAGGCTTATTTTGTTTTCATAAATAATATAATGATTCCTCCTCCAAAAGTAAAAAAGGAAAATTTTTAGCTATCTATTCTCAAATCATCTTTACTATTTCGTCAAATCCGGGAAGCTTCTATCAGTTATTCTTTGAAAATTGATAATAAATCCTCATTTTCTTAAGTGATTTATTAAAAAAATTGGTTTCTAGGAAAATACATCATATAATTTGACTGCAAAAAAAGAAGCAGGCTCTTCCTCCCTATCAAACAGGGATAAGCTGCTTCTCTTAGTGTATTGCAAATCAGTTTCCTCAAAAAATTTTTACTGAAAATCTATTATTTTATCTACTTTTGTTACAGTAAGTTTCTCAGTGTCAAAATATCTCTGATCGATATTTTAATCATAATCTGTTGTCAGGTTATCAATACCTAATGCTTCCATTCTGCGAAACTCACTTTGGGGAACTCCCCACAAATGAACAGACAACCCTTTAGCCTGTGCTTTGGCAATCATATCAACTTTGGAAACAACTCCGCTATACTGAATATCCAGACCAGTATTTACACCTAAGCCACTCACTTTGTTAATCATTTCAGTATCAATAGTATCGCCTAAAAGCTGTACCTGCATTTGAGGAGCGCGTTTCTTAATTTCCTGTAAGTTGTTAAAATCAAAGGAAATAACTACTGCCGTATTGGCAAAGCCATACTGATTAATCAAGCTTACCAGACTGTCATATTCAGCCCCAGATAAATTCTTAGCCTTCATTTCTATAAACGGGACACTCTGTTTGCTGCCCATTATTGTCAGATATTCTTCCAAAGTTGGAACAATCAACTGGCTTTGATCGTAAGATGACAGGTTCGCTCCTGTATCAATTCGAAGTTCTCTAATCTGAGCCAGAGTCATATCACTGATTTTTCCTTTACCGTTTGTCATCCGGTCAACAGTATCATCATGCATAATCACCCATTTTTTATCTTTGGTCAGCCATACATCTGTTTCAATTCCCCAGGAACTTGACTGCTGGAAAGAAGGTAGTGAGTTCTCCGGAGCAACCTGATGATTCCCTCTGTGAGCAACGTATCGTATATCATCCATCATTTCATTCACTTCAATGTCCTGAGAGGAAATATAGCCATCCTCTGTTTTATAAACTTTTTGATCTGAGTTAAAGACAACTGCAGTAACGTACGCCATACTATTGGATCCTAATTCACTAATTTTCTGAGTCAGTTTTCTGTCTTTAAACAGTGTTGTTTCCTGCAAAACTCTTATACGAACCGGATGAGTCATATTTATCTCTGTTGTACCTGCAGCACTTTGTGCACTCAAACCGCTCACCGTAGTCAGATAGGCTGAAGCAGTATACATGCCATTGGTAAAATTAAAATCTTCATAATCCAGCTGAACTTTATATGAATCATCCGCTTGTCGTTTGGCTTCATACCACCTCACATCACTTTGATCCTCTTTTGTCCAGACAGGAACTGAGAGTTTTTCTACATCCGCACGACTATCAACAGAAATATTTACATCAAACTGTCCACGTGCCGCCAACGTTCCATCTATTGTCGCCTGGATACTTGGCTCGTAAACAGTAAATTCTGCCAGCAGAGCTTGTTCTACTTTTCCGCTCTTTTTGGTAATTATGATATCTGTTTGGTAATTACCTGTTTCCTGATGATTTTTTACCAGAATATCGCTTTGCCATGTATTAGTATACGGGTCATACGTTCCCTCATAGCGCTGGATATCATCAGGTCCATTTTTTAAGCCCCAAGTTAGAAATTCGACTCGCTCAATATGATACATGCTGGAAAGATCAGCAATAATTCGATAATTTGACTGTTTTTTATCACTATCAACCAGTTCAAAAACAGGTTTAGTTGCAGGCAGAATAAGCGACGTTTCCAGGCTCCCCTTCTGCACAACACTGGTAAGCAGCTTTTCCGAAAATAGTGGATTTACACGAATTTCACCAGTCTGAGCATATAAATTCTCATTAGAATCAGTTAGATATCTTTGCGGATATATAAAATCCGGTTTAGATAATTCATATCCTTCATAAGAGGAAGCTGTCTTTCTATTTTGATAATCTAATCGATAATAAGACCAGTAGCCAAAAATCACACTGACTGAAACAATGATCAACAGTGCTGAACCATATGTCAGCCATAACTCTCGTTTTTCCCTTTTCTTCATTTCTGTCTTCTGATCAGCTTTTTTCTTATGTTTATGTACTTTGGTGTGCTTTTTTTCCATTTTAAATCCTTTCACCATACAAAAAAGTTTATCTTTTCTCAAATACTATATAGAATCAATTCGGTATTTATTATTGAATCGGCTATTCTATTATTTATTTTAATCAAATAATAGTATTCTTTAGTATAATATAACTAAATTAAATAACCTAGACCAAATTGAAAGATAATCTGGATTTTTTATCGCTACCAATAAAAACCGACTTATAAAAAATAATTACGAACCAAAAGGTAAGAAAACATCTCTATTAAAACAAAATAATAATTAAGTTTTTTAAAATTTAATTAAAAAAACAAAAAAAAGAACACTGTTTCTAAACGTAAAATGCTGTTAATACTCCGTAATCCATTTCACTTCTAAACCAGTTGTTCTATATTAAAGATTTTTGGATAAAAAAGAAGACATTTATTTTCCTTTACAGTTTTAGGATAAAATATCTTCAAGAATCATTTTTAGTTTAAGCTTTTGGTTTCTAACATATTTCTTCTGGTTCCTTCTTGCTGTTTTAATCTGGTCACAGAAACAGTCAAACATTCTTTCTTCTCTTTTTCTATTTTGTTTGAACAGAAAATCTTTTACAGAAGCTTCTTTCATTTTTGAATCTAGATCGGAAAATAGCTCTAATGGAACCCAGTGTAAAAAAAGGGTACAGCCATTCCATAAATTACTAATAATATTCGAGGTACTTACTCTCATTTTATTAATCCCCCAAAAAACAAGTCCAATAAAGATGAAACCTATTACTAACCCAAATAATCAGCAACTGTGTTCATTCAAAATGCCGTTTTATCAGACACATAATAGGTTACACAATCCAGTATTCCTATTATAATCAAAATTGTCAAAATCCAGACAATACATTTCAAAGAGCTTCCGGATATAAAATTAATAACAAAATCGGCTGTTTTTTCATATAATTCTCCTGAGCAGCTATCTCCAAGGTAAAGGTAGAGGTTTTGCAGTTACTGCTTTATTCATCTGATTCCATAGCCAAAGATAACAGAGGAATGAATCGGATATTTCTGTTCCCTAACTTCATCATTGCTGTTTCCTTCCACCGTATAAACAGTCCCCTCTTCACATTTCACTACCAGCCCCACATGATCACTGATGCCATCTGATTCCCAATCAAAAAATATAATGTCGCCTTCACCTGGTTCGACTCCGCCTGGTTTCCATTTATTGTCTGCTTTAAATCGGTTGACCTCTGAAGGACAATATGAAAATCTTAAGTCACCTCCCCCTGCCTGATCCGCACACCACGAAACGAAAACAGCACACCATTCTACCCTAAAAGGGTAACCATACCATGACCAGAATTTCTGCCCGCCTTTATTGCCCAGCTCTTTCAATGCAATTTTTACTAAATCTGATTGATCATTATGCATGGGGGACTGTTCCTCCATTCCATGAAACGCTTTATACCAGTGTAACGCCAACTCCTGTCTTTCAGGATGATCTTCTCTGGGACGCTCTCTATTTTTCTCATAAGTTTGAGCAGCTGTTCTTACATCATCCAGCTGTTTAAATTCTGCAAAGGAATACGGATGGCTTTTTGTTGGAATATATCCTCTTCCCGGACCGCTCAGTTCCCAGTCAATCACTTCTACCTGTACTGGAATTGTTTTATAATCCCCTCTAATCCCACTTTGTTCAAGCTGATTTAACAGCACTGATTTAGGCGTCCATTGAATTAAGCCATATCCATTTCCAGCTCCATGTTCATCTATGTCTGCGTTAAAAGTATGTCCGGTTTCCTGATCAATATTTCCAAGTATTCCTGCACGGGCAGCCTCTGAATATCCTTTTTCTCCTAAAAGACACCAGATCAGCCATGCATTTTCTTCTGCTTGAGAACTTAGAACTGGCATCACCGGTTTGCTTTTCCCACGAGCTAAACTTCCACCGAAAAACAATAACACAAAAACAAATATGAAAATGGAGAAAACAACAATAGCTCCTAATTTTGGAATGACTTTCATTCAAGCCTCAATTCTTCAAGTTCCTGGTAAAACATCTGTCTCTCTTTTTCTGATGACTTCACGATAGTGTCTCTCTGTTTATCCCCTCTCAGGGCTGCCTCTTCCTCTACTATATAATTAGAATTCTTCAGGCGTTTCAATCCTCCCTCTGAATATTGTCCGTAATCAGCTTCAACTAAGTTAGGACTAACATCATTTTTTTCAGCTTTTTCCATATATTTGTCTCCTGCATGAAATTCATTTGTTCGGTTTATTTCCTTCATAAAATCAGAACTTTTATCACCCTTTTGAATTTCCACTATCTGTTCATGTCGGACAGGAGCTTGATCAATAAATTCTGCCTTATTGTTTAAGCTGACTTCGTTGAAATATTCTTTCTGTATATCTTCAGCATGCAAGTGTAATTCCATTTCAGAAATTTCTCTAAAATGCATACCCACATGTTCCGATTGAATCATTTCAGCCGAATAATGCGGCAATTCCCTTGGTCTATCGACCAGTACTTCAACATTTTTCTGATTGATCTTTAAAGATTTTAACATTTTTTTGTCCATCTGTTCGATATAAGTAATCCGTCTGCCTGTGATAAAACTTATTAGTTGATTTCTATATTTCACGACAATAATTATTACAACAGCTTTACTAAACGATCCCAGAACACTGCTTACCAGAGAACTACCTCCTGCCATTGCAATAATTGAATGATCGATAAGCATCATCATGAAGAAAAACAAATACATAGCCAGTGACATAAACATACCGACGAAAAATATCAGGATAACCTTTCCTAAAAGATTAAATAGTGAACTGGAAAGGGCTGGAATCAGACTGATAATACTGAGTAGGGGCAGCGCCAGTACAAGACAAAGTACAATAATCTTAAGAAAAAAATTTAAACCCGCCATCAACATTAACGGCAGGCCAATAAATAAGTTGCTGACCCATGCATAAACCGAAATAAACCATTTGTCCAATGAACCGTCAGGTGTCATATAACGGTTTATTTTACTTTCTGCTTCAACCAGCAATTTTAACCCTTCCTTGATAGCTTGATCACTTGCCTGATCATCTGTATAAAGAAACTCATCAAATCGCTCTTCATGAATTGAAGTTCCAAAATTCACCATAGAAAAGGATTGTTGAATAGTCATCTTAAAATAAGCTTCTCTAATTTTTTTAACAGATGCGTCTGTTCCTGCTTCTATTTTTGTCTGTGAACCATCATTTTCCCAAAAAGGAAGCTCAACTGCCTTTGTCATAACCTGTTCAACTTCACCAAAAATACCTGCAATATCTTTCAGGTATTCGTCTCCATTTGAATAAATGACAAAGTTTACTCCTATTACCAGGAAAAGCGTAAGCAGCTTTCTGAAAGAGTCCTGAGGGCTTTTGAATGCATATATTAAGAAAATCATCCCCAAAGCAATGATAAATATTACTACACCCACTGTACTGAATAATGACTGATAAAGTGCCGTTGCAATGTTAAAGACACTGTCTATTGTATTTTCAAATACTCTGTTGCCCATAAAAATTTGGAGACTGAGATCCACCATTTGATAAATCCAACGATTTAGAACCAATCCTGTATTAATCAGAAAATTAACTAGCTGATACATTTCTTCGCTGCCGGAAACCCACCAATCACCTTTTGTATTTATAAGAGAGAGATAGGAATAAATTGAAAATTTCTCCATAATCAATACTCCTTAGACAAACATAGTCTCAGCTTTGCTTCCACTTGTTTCTTTTACTGTATCAAATGTTGCTTTGATTTCTGGAAACAGGCAATGAACACTGATTTTTTGAACATCTTTATAAGGATCAAGCATAAGGCACTGACCTTTTTTCATACCCGAAAGCCACTCACGATTCTGTTCAATGACATCTACTCCAACATGTTTCAATATTTTATCTTCTTCCTTGGGTTCGTTGAAAGCAAAAATGGTTCCAAAATTTCCATGGTCGTCTTCACTTGTCACATCAGTTACTGATTGAGTGGAATAGATCAGCATGTTGTTTTGACTCCTTCCAACTCTCTTGATTGAATTCAGTATTTTTTTGCCTACTGATGAAGTATTAAAAATCCAAGCTTCTTCGAATACTTCGAAGGTCTCCTGTTCATCATTCATCGAACCAAACTTTTCGCAAAATTTTCCCAATGGAATCATTAAAGCCAGACTTTTCCTTTCACTTTGCGAGTAATAATCTGGATTATCATTTTCTTTTGGAATAGATAAACCCAAGACTCCAATAATCGTAATTCGTTTTTCGAAGCTTAAGCCAGCACTTTTCCCATCACTAAATCCCAAACGTAATACACTGCCTTTTATTTTTTCATCCAGAAGATTGCCGATCTCGCTGACTTCTTTTTCCTTATGCATTTTTAGACGGTCAATCACATGAAGCATCCCTACATCTTCTCCTTCTGTCCGCCGCTCAACAATTTCTCTAATTGCTTTGGAAACTTCTGATTGTCCTAAACGTGTATCTTCGATATTAATAATTTGATGAATCATTGCTTCTGCCGTATCTTTCGCATCTGCTCCTTTTAGAAAAGTAATCGGGTCAAGAACACCCCAATTATCAGAGTTTTCAGGATCAAATGTAACCAAATGGAATTTTGACACTAAATCATAGTAATAAGGATATTTTTGTTTATTAGCAGCATTCGAAAGAAACTTTTGATACTGCTTGATCTTTTCTGTCTTTGGATCAACGAACAGACCTTTAACATCCAACATCGAAATAAATGTAAATAAGAGACTTACAAGAAATGTTTTCCCCATCCCTGTTTCTCCTGTCACAGCTATATGCGGACTGGCTGTTCCCATCTCCTCATTCCATTTATTGGCAGTGAATGGATTTGAGAGTATGATATTCCGACTAGAGTATATTGCGCTCCTCAAACTTTTGGCACTGGATAAATGCGGGTCTACCCGACCGATGTACCATCCGCTCCTAAAACCGACTCGCTGGTTGACAGCTAAAAGATTTTCGCAGAACCCCTCCACACTGGTTGTCTGTATCCATTTGGTATCAGTAGCTTCAAGCCCCACACCTAAAAGATTTTTGTAGTAAAGATAAACTTGTTGAAATTGTGCTTTGGAAAGTTCAATCCCCCGTGCTTTAAATACCGAAACAACAGCATTAATTCTTTGTCGGCACTCTTTTTCATTCCTTGCATATATTGCAATACAGCCCAACCAGTTTACAATTTCTTTGTCGGCATCTACCTGTCTCTTTAAATCTTCTACAACCACCCTGCTTTTAGCAACTTCATCACTTTCGTTATTGCCTATTGATCTACTTTCTTTTACAACATTTTTCAGACGAAGTGCAGAACGCTTTGCCTTTCCTTCTACTCCAAAACTGCCTTTCAACTCCTGAAATTTCACTTTATACCTTAGCTCCACTGGAAAAGGGACTGTCTGCAGCACTTCAGCTACATGCATCCGACTTATATTTAAAGGTGTATCAGAGATCGGAAGAAACGCGACTGTACTTTCGCCTTCGATGCTTCTTAAAGAGAGCATACCTGCCCGGGAACTCGGATCAATAATGCTGTCAGTCATGTTTTCCAAAGTGATATGTTCTGACTGTTGTTCAAAAGTATGCGGCATGTTGCGAATAAAATTTAAACGGTTTAGATAATACATTTCGCTTTTGCTTAAAGACATACCTTGAAACAGCGACATTTTTCTTAACATTAATTCCTGTAATTCTCTGCAGGAATCAAAATCACTATCTGAAATATCCATTTGATAGTTTAATTTGTCCATTACTGTTTTTCGAATTCGTTCATACGAATACCTAATTCCGTCTTTAACTGAACCAGTTTCAAGTTGTGATTTTAAAGGGACACCGATTATCCAGTCGTATGTATAAATCATTCCCATCTCATTTTGAAGAATCTCAATTGTATTTTTGGCATAATAGTTTGCTGTAGCAAAACAGTCCTCACTAAAAGATTTTTCCAGCTCTTTAAAACGCTCTTCCAGTGTCATATCACGTGGAATCATAAAAATATCGACTTCGCCGCAATCCTTGAGTTCACTAATTAAATGCTGGAACTTCTTTTTTAATTCTTTCTTTTTATTTTCTGCCGTCGGAGGTATACTTATCGAACGCAGCCGATAATACGCCCATATTTCATTGTCGCACGTATACATCATATTATTTTTTATATACCTTAATGGAAAATTCAGCTTCAATCACTCACACTCCTTAGTAACCAGATTCAGAATCCTGATTTGATGAAACCACTCTAAATTTTTTCAAAGACAATTAACTCTTTTAGTTCTTTTACAGCTTCATTTTGATTAATGACTTTCTTTCCCAACTTAAAATCAATAAAATAAAATAGAGCATCTATCATGTAAACAGAAATTTTTAACCCATCAGGTTTAATTTTTCCCCAAAGAAAAACTGCACCAACAGGAATAAGTATATACGCAGCAAAGCTCAGCCCCTTGATTAAACTGAAAAGCCACATAACCGGACGAAAAACTGTTAATAATAAAAGAAGGGTTACGCCAAAAACCATAATTTTTGTTAATTCAACCGGGTTCTCTAAAGTAAATCCGCGCCACAGCTTTTGAATCATAAAGGGAACTGTCAAAGCTTTTTTATAGTTATACAATTCTTTTGTTTTCATCGGTCAGCCTCCGAATATCTTCTTAAACAGCTCACCAATCCCATTGAAAATTGCTGCCGGGTCATTAGCCATAAAAAAGATAAACGCAGCTACTACAATAACACCAACCAGAGGACCAATCTGTTGTTTAGCTGCCAAAATAATACACAATATTAACGCAACCAAACCAACACCTATCTGAACTTCTGCTGTAAAATAATTACTTAATCCTGAAAGACTGGGTAATGCTCCCAGCAAATAACTGACTCCTGTTTGCTGAATTTGTACAAATGTTACTCGCATGAATTAGAAACCTCCTAGATTATGTGTCAGCTCTTTGATTTTCAACTGTCCATTTTCTTTAATCAGCTGCATTGAGAAATTTTCTTTATGTGCGAATCCTGATTTTTCTTCAGTAAAATTTGCTTTGGAATACACAGTAAAATGGGTTCCCTGATCAAATGCTTCCATCATCTCAAAATCTTTCAGCTGAAAGTTCCCACCTAGAGATTCTGCTTCGTCCATCAAATAGGACAACTCTTCTCTTGAACCGCCTGCATACTTTGCATAGAAAATAGCAAGAAACTGTTTGATTTCTTCTATTTGTTCATCGTTAACTGCTATATCATGCAGTTCATTTCTAACTAGCTCATTCGTTTCAATTTTTCTCTGCTCCAAGTCCTTAAAATAAGGATAGGAAATAATTGAAAACAGGCCGTCTTCTCCAATAAAATCAATCGCAAGATAAACCGTTTGTTCTTCCCAGCTATATTCGAGATATGTCTCCCACTCATTTTCATTTTGTCCGGATACTTGTCTCACTTGTTCTTCGGGTATTTCCAATGAATAAGTTACTTTATAACATGCAGTGGAAAAAGTATCCTGTTTCTTAACTTCGCTTAATTCGCTGGAAACCAGAACCCTCTTTACTGAGGAAACCTCCTGATTAAAAGAAACTTCCTCAATACAAAAATTTTTTAATTGTTCAGCCCGCTCGACCATAGCTGAACTATCATTTGAGAGGGGGATATACTGATCAATAAAGCTTTGCATAAATCGGTTCATTTCAAAAGGATATCCGTCAGTATTCATCGCGGTTGCTTGTAAATCCAACTGTTCAGTCATTCTATTTTGTGTTGCTGAAACTTTTTCAACCTTTGCTCCTATTCCAAAGGTTCTCATTAAAGCAAATAATCCGCTGCATAAAATCACCATTACAATTGATATAAAAATACGATCAACTTTTTTTGCTTCCACTTTTCTGATAGAGGGTCTTTTTATTTTTTTATTTTTCGAGAACAGTCTAGGCTTCTCAGAACTTTTTTTATGATTTTTCCACACTCCTTTTTCAGTATAATCAGCTGCCAATTCTTTCAGCAGATCAGCAGGAATCCCTTCAGTTTCAAGCATAAAATCTGAAGAAGCATCACTTGTTGTTCTTTCCAGTTTTTTTTCTTCATTCGCATCTGCTGCCTGCTGATTCTCTAAAATTTTTCTTCTCAGAAAATCTATTTGCTCGATCTTTTTACGATTAATATAGTGCTCTCCTGCTTCATCTACAATTAACAGCTCATGGTCATTGACATAGAAGCGATCTTTCAAAATATATTCCTTCGTTAAGCTATTATTGTACGAATAAAAATCATATTCACTACTTTCACCATTCTCCAAAAAAATAGAAATTCTATACCAGTAAGTTCTGTCTCCCTTTTCTGTAAACAGCTCTTCTGTCCAATCATTTATAGCAACGGAGAAATCTGCCGGTTCTTCTGTAGTACTCTCCATATTCTCCCTTTGTTGCAGCCTATATATTGTTTCCTCTTTTCTTTTAAAAAAGAAAACAGTACTTATATATAAGACCAGCAGGAAGACAAGGCCACCTGCCAACAGCCATTGTGTATCTACGATCATTTCCCCACATTCCTCCCACAAATAAAAAACTGTCTCATGCTATCTGTTTAACTAGAGAGATAGAAACATCTGATTTTTTTAGATTTGTCTTAACCAAACGCTCAATATAAAGTCTGTCTATCATTTCTTTCACACTCTCTCATTTTTCATATTTTTCTTCTTATACCCCAAGAACAGACTTCCTAAAATCAGACATATTCCAATAGCACTGATATTTCTTGCTGCATCTCCTGTATCCGGGAAACTTCCTTGTGGTTTAATTTCATTTTTGGGTGGTGACAATGTAACAATATTAGATGGAATCATTTCTTCATTGAGCATCAGACTCATCTGATTTTTAAACAGCTTTCCTTCATGCTCTGGGCTCTGTTGATATACCGTGTCAAGTATCCATGACAATGCCGTCCTTTGGAGTTCATCTGCATACTTTTGATTGACGGACAAAACTACTGTCTGCCCCTTCACTTCAACTGAAGTCTTTTCTGTCACATCCTTTCCTAATTCATCATAGATTTTTGAGTCCTTGTAAGAAAATCCTTCCGGCAGTTCGTCTGTGATTTTAATTGAGGTATCTGTCTGGTTATCTCCCAAATAAATCTGCCCCTTAAACGTCACCTGCTCTCCATTTGTTAATAAATCATAGTGATTAATTTCAGTTCCATTTTTATTGATAATGGATTTAAAAATGGCATTCTCTTTAATTATGAAATTCTTAATTGGCATCATTTCTGATTCTTCGGTAACCGCTTCAACTAAACTCTCTGCTTCATCCAATAAATAGCTTTTCTTACTGCCATTAATAATCAAACCATTTTCAAATAATTCAACTTCATGAACAGCATCATTTGTTTCAGGAGTATACACAAAATGATATTTATTTTGATTCAACTGATAACCTGTCTTAGTTGAAATTTCTTTTACATAATAGCGTTGACCGGACACTAACTTTTCCAAGCAACTCCCTGAACCATTGTGGATCTCAATTTTGGAAATCAATGTATCTGCTTCAATTTTATTGTCTTTGTCTATTTCAAATGCTTCTGTGTGGTACAAGCCAAATACAGCGCCTTCTGCCGGAGTAAAGCTGCCTTCTTTCTGTTCAAAAACTTTATTTACTGTCAGCTTCACTTCCTGCAGTTTATTCTCCTGCTTACCAGCTGCAGTCATTTTCTGATTATTGCTTACTGCTTTCAACATAACAATGACTGGTTCTGAAGAGAGCTGGATACCGAAGGGAGCTTCAATTTCTGTAAATGCATACTCACCAGCGTATAGATTCTCAATGCTTGCTTTACCTTCTTGATTCGTTGTAATTAACCCATAGTCATGACCTCGTTTTTCAACTATTTCTCCATTTGGCAAAAGAATATCTTTATTTGCAGTTACCCGATAAACAACATCTTTTTGCGGCTGTTTTGTCCAAATCAAATGATTGGAATTTTCCAATTCAGCTTCAACAGGCAATCCTCCTGAAGACTTAAGACTAGCCGGATTTGTTTCCACACCCGAAAGCTGATCGGCACTCTTATAGATAGTAATACTTCCTTTTTGAAGTTTCGTTCGGTTCACTACTTTATTTGTGGACTGGTTCTGATTGTTAATAGTTGCAACTCCGTTGTTTACAATTTCTTCTGATTCCCCAAGCTCTTCAATAACTTTAGTAGTAATTTGAAGTGTGTAGACTTCATTTTTCATTGACATCCCGCTTAAAAAATCTGCATTTCCGTTAAAAAGAACAGTATGCGTATTTTTATCATAGGTAACGTCTTTTGCTTCAATTTCTTTATTATTCTTCAATACCTTGGCAGATTGAAAGGATACCTGAGGCGGAAGCTGGTCGCTGATTGAAAAATGCTCATACTTTGAAAAAATATCCTGATATAATTCATTCACCTGCTGATCAATTTCATAAATCAAAGTATCTCCCATAGCAGTTTCTTTCCCATTAATGTTCGTTCCTTCTTTATTAACAACACGTTTAACAGGCTTTTTAATCTGCAGTTTTGTTTCAGGGACTTGCGTAACAGTTTCATTCGTTTCCTTCTTTACTCCATCTATAGAAATTTCGGCGACATTTGTCAGCTGAGCTGTTCCATTTACAAAAGTTAGTTCTGCTTCCGGTAAAATAACCGCTTTAATCACCGTTGTATAATAATGATTATAAAATTCAGATTTTAGCAATACAGCTTTTTTTGCTGAGTAAGTCAATTTATTTTCTTCAATGGTGAAATCAAACAAATCACTGCAATTTTTTCCGGTTTCATCAAACACTTCCGCACTGTTAATTTTAAAAACAGTATCCAATATATCTTTAAATTCATAACTTTTATAATAGAATTCCTCATATTCATCAGGAACCTGATGAGTAATCGTATATGTCTGTTCTTCTTTACGATTGACCAGTGTATTTTGATCTACCAGCTGTTCATCTGAATCACTATTTTTCTTAATCGGCTGCAGTGTTTCTGTTCTCAAAGGCTTTTTAGCTATGTATCCGAAATAAGCTCCCTGATATCCCGGATCTCCTGCATAGTCTTTTTCAAAGTTCAGATTCTTATAATCCCAGCCAATCAATGCTTTATCCACACACCATTTAAATCTTAGAGCACTTTGATTACTGTACAAAAAAGTAAAGGTCGCAAATAAATCACTGTTTTCAGAGCTGTTTCCTGTAACATCAAAAAACTTATATTCCTCGGCTAAATTCATATAGTTTATCCAGTTATCCGCATCTGCAACATAAATCTTTTCAATCGCAGCTGATGTTTCTTTGGAAAATTGAACTCCCTGACCACCATCAATATCATTAATCGTCATAAATCCTGAAACCTTTACCGGTTTGTCCGTATTATGCTCTACAAATGTCCATTCCTGATCAACAAAATCATATCCTTGAGCAAAATGGCTGATATCCTGTTTTGAATAAGAAATATATCCCTGGTAGCGAGAAAACTGCTGCCAATCTTTAATAGTAATTTTTAAATCCAGTTCCTTTCCATTGAAGCTTCCTACATTTGAATAAACAACCCCGCTTGTTCCCTTATTTGTTTCCAGTGGTCTTAGCGAAAAATAAGACTCATCTTCAGTATCAGTCCAAGCAAATTTGGTTGTTGTCCAGCCTTCACCGAATGTTTTAACTTTTGTCACTCCTTGATTATATTTCGCAATAAAACTGTATTTACTGGTCACTGTTTCTCCAGCTTTTGGAATGGACACATTTGGGGCATCAAAAATGGAAGCTGCTACTGCAGACTTTACTCCGGTTAACAAACACAGCAGTATAAGTAAACTCCCTGTAAACATATGAAACACTCTGCTTTTCATCACTCTTTCTACTCCTCTTCCTTCTGAAATTTAACGATACAATATTAACCAATCCTTACCTTTCCTGTTCATTACTGGCTTAACTCATTTTTTTGAATAATCTTTAAAGCGACTGGAGGCAATCTCCTTTACTTTTGGTAAACTGCCGTCTCTTAATTAAGATACTCAAATCAGAGGTATTTTTATTTTAAATCACAAAACTTTTTCTATTTTTGTCAGAAATATGATTCAGCTGTACAACAAAAAAACCCTTTCCATTCAAAAAGAGCTTAATTAAGTGGTTTAAATAAATTAATTGCTAATGTTGTCAGCATGATCTATTTGTTTAGCCTCAAATGACGCCAAACATACCTGCAATGATCAGAAGCAAACCTAAAAAAGCTTTGATTAACAACTTTTCTTTAGACACAAAATAAGAAACACCCATGTTTCAGAAGAAAGAGAAGAAATGATTACCTGTATTCTAGCGCAAGCCAAAGCGCATCGAGAAGCAAGAACAGTGGCATTTCATTTGTATCGATTCATTCGAGGAATGGCACGACTGTTGGCAGATGATCATTGCATCCTCCGCTACTTTACTAGTCGAAGAAAGTCTTCTAATGTAAAACAGTTAGAACTCTTTCCGTGAATGAAGCAACCGAATAGAAAAAAGTCCGTTTTAGAAGGGGCTTGTTTTCCCATGCTTAAGAATAGATTTTTTCATTCGATTGCTTCTTAGAAGGGGTAGTAACTTTTAATAACAACTTTTCTCTTTATTCCTTTCATATTTGGGTAAATTCAAACTAACGCATTATTGAACTATTAATGACATTATGATAGTATTTATTTATATAATAGCTTGAATTTTCTGAAAATAAAAAAATAGGAGGAAAAGGGAGTAATAATTAATATATTTAAGCTATCCTAAAAAAATAAAATGGAGAGGTATTCCATTAATGTGTATTAAGAAAAAATTGGCAACAATTATGATTATCGTTTCAGGGATTTTTGTTTCCGCTTTTATTTTTGAAAACAGGGCTTATGCTGCCAACAGTGAGACCGAACTAGAGGTACAATCACCATCAATAGATGATGATGTTAGAGCGTACGCTTCAAATACTCTTCAATTCTCTTTGCAATCTTATGTTCAAGTTACAGAAAACAGGTTGATAAAATCAGGGGAATACAAATTATCTGAGCCGTTTTCCTTGGTAAGCGTTGATAATGAAGAGACTACTTCTATTCACCCTGTAATCGGTTCCAATGGTATTGAATATACTTTCTTTGTTAATTATACAGAGGATGGACAATTTTCAAGTAAGCTAACTAAACTTTTAGTTAATGAACTAAATGATTTAATGCAAAACACAGAAAACTGCACCTTTATATTTTTCGAAAAATCTGGAAGTATTTATTCTGAAACCTCAGGAATAGTAGATATGATCTATGAAAATCCAGATCCACAATCCGAATCTCTACCTGCTGAAAAAGTAGAACAAGAAATTCTTGATGTAAAAGACGAGACAGTTTTAGAAACTATTAAACTAGATGAAAATCTTACGCCAATCAATCCTACAGTAAGTCGAACTAGTAGAAGTGTTACTAACAACAGTGCCTTAACAATGATTGATTGGTCAATCACTCAAACACAAGGTAGCGAGCCTCTATGTGCTGCTTATGCAGTAGCAATGATTCTTAACAACAAAAATGATAAGCGACCAACCGCCGTTTCTGACATAACAGCATGGGCGACTAATTCAAAAATTGATTATAGTAGAGGTTTTACTGAAGCCCAAATGATTCAATATGCAAATTCCAGAGGTGTATATCCTTATTCTGTAAACGGTATTCTTTCTAGACAAGATATTAACACTCAAATTTTAAGAAGCAATGCCATATATGCTAGATGGTACAGAGATGTTGGTGATGGAATACGCGGTTACCATGCTATTGATATAATTGGTATAATCAGACAACCTATAATGTTTGACTCAGGTGAAAATGTTGGCTATTTAGTATGGAATCCTTGGTATAATTACACTGAAATGGTAGATGCAAATAATCCTAACAGCATAAGTTATTCAGTACCAGGAAGAACTTATAAATGGTTTCAAACCATGACTAATTGGTAGAAAAAATGAAGAAAAAAAAAATCATTATTCCAATATTTCTAGTTGTATTCGCACTAGCTTTGTTAATAGTTTTTTCTGTTTATTCTGGTAACAATTCGAATAAATTGAGTACATTGGATGGAAAATGGGCTTCTACAGAAGACAACAACATCATAGTGATAAGCTCTTCTAACTCTGATCTTACTGCTACTATCGGTGATAATGAGATTCAAGCCCCGTTTAAAGAAATTTTAAACGAAGAATATATCTTCAATGTAGATGATTTACGTATTTCCATTTATCAAGTTGATACATCAACAATTTCTTTTTCATTATCAACTACTAAAGATGGTTATACAGGAGATTCTAAACCTAGTTTTTACACTAAAGTAAACTAATAGCAGCACCATCACTAGTAACCTAACTTAAATAGTCGTTAACATTAAAAAAAGTGAGTAACCGTAAAGGCTGCTCACTTTTTTTTGAAAGTGCACATTCAATTTCTAGAAATTATAAACAAAAATTCAAAGGAATGTGAATATGATACTAAAAAAAATAAGCTGATTATACTATTAATTAGTAGTCAAAAAATATAGTTATTACAAGTTCGATTTTCTTTCAGACCTTCGTTTTTAAGAATCTACATCTCCCCTAATATTCTTGCCAATACTGTTAAGCAACTATGCGTTGACACACTGTAAACAGAACGGTGCTTTCCTTTATATCCCTTCTTTTGTACTGTTAAATTATAAAGAACGAGGAGTGATAATAATGAAAAAAGTGTTAATTTTAGGAGTTTCAGTATTTTTTTGCATTGTTGGTAACAGCTCAGTTACTCATGCTGGAAAAGAGCAAGAATCAGTTACCTATTCGCTATACAACACACAAAAGCAGATTTCCAGCATTGTCACGGAAAAAGGAGAAACGCTAATTATTACTATAGAAAAAGAGCCCACTCTTTTTCGAGCGTTGGGAAATAGTACGTATACCGTTTCAACAGCAAGGAAGGGCTCCTGGAAAGCCAGTTATCAGGTGATTGTAAAAAATAACTCAATTACTTCAACAAAAAACGCAAGCGCTACTGCTATCTCCGGTTCATTTACTCGTAAATCTTTGCGAATTGATCATTCAAAACAAGCAACCTACTATTTAAAAAGAAAGGTAGGAACATCTACAACAAATATCAAATTTCGTGCAACAATCAATAGCTCTAACTTGAATGTTTCGGTTCTCACTTAGGACTCCGGCATATAATTTACTTCAATTTTTTGATCCCACAAAAGATAGTCACCAATCATAATAAATGTGAAATATAAATTAATCAGAAAGCAGCATACACTTACAACGTTAATTAGTCTGTAAAATGTGTTGCTTTTTTTATTTCGTTTCATAATAATTGGCGCAAGTAATAATCCTAATGGTGCTGCTACAGACAAACCGATGACAGCAATTAACAAAAGTAATCCTTCATCTTTTTCTCCTCTTCCTGGATCATGCATCCAGTCCAATTTTCTACGATATTCTTCTATCGTTTCATTATTTTCTTCAATTTTTTGTTTCAATACTTCATTTTCCTGAAGCAGTTCATCTATTGAAACTTCGTAAATTTGGCTGAGTAAAATTAAATTATCAATATCTGGGTAACCTTTTCCAGTCTCCCATTTAGAAACAGATTGGCGAGAAACATTTAATTGAGCTGCAACTGTCGCTTGTGAAAGGCCTTTATTTTCTCTATGTAAACGTAATCTTTCGGCTAAAGCCATTTGTATTCTCCTCTCAACTATTATACTTCATCATACGATATCTTAAATTGAAAAACCACCAGTTGGTAGTTTACATTGTGACAACTTATGGTTGCTCAGATAGTCGCAACCACCAGTTGTCACGATGTAAACTAATAGCTTCTTACCAAAATAACTTCTTTATGTGATTCTAATGACATATTAAAAAGAAAGAAGGGTTTATTTATGAAAATGAGAATAGTAAAATTATTTATTTCGTTAACAATGGTGGTAGGCATTTGTATTTCTCCCTATACAATTTCGTTATCTTTTAACCATGCTGAATTGATCAAAACAGAAGCGAATGCTGCGGCAAAATATCCTACTGGTTGGACTGCAAATAATAGAGATAGTTATACTAAAAGTAAAAAAATGAAAAAAGCTGTTAAAACTGCTATGGTTGCGGCATTCGCCTCTATTATTACAGGAGGCGGTTCCACTGCGAAAGATATTGCAAAATGGACAATTACAGCCGTACTTGGTCAATTTTATGTAAATACGGATACTGAAGATATCTTGATTGAAGTAAAATACTCTTTTAGAGAACTAGGACCCAGTCGCGTAGATAAAAATACAGGATTGCGACTTGGAAATTATGAAAATAAGAAAGTTGTAACTACTTACAGAGTTAAAGGAAAGAGTAAATCTAAGTTAGGTTCAAAGACTTATACTATGAAAACAACCCAAGTCTATGCATTTTAAAGCAAATATAGTAAAATTAACTATACTTTAAATTTTTATCGTCGGGAGTTGATTAATTATTATGCAGAAAAAAGGAATACGTTATTTATTATATTTTATTATTATATTAGCAGGAGTTTATATATTTGTTGAAAATGGAGATTTTATAAAATCATTTATAATAGCTGTAATAGCGACGATTTTAGGTGCTCTACTAGATTTATTATTTTCTAAAAATAATAATACTGAGTAAATAACGCTGTAAACATTTCTGTATAAGTTATTTTCCTTTAAAGAAAGTCGATTAATTGCTTTTTTAAAAAATATCACAGGAAAATCAAGTATCTAGGGGTACCTGCCGGAATTTGATATTTTTGTACGGTAGGGAAACATTGTGAATTTTCCATATATAGTTCTCTACTTTTTTATTTTATCCTTCCCTAAAACCCTCGTTTTCGAGAAGTAGCATTTTGATTATACAAGTCAAGTCTCCAGGATTGTACTGATCTTGGAGACTCCCTACTTAAATCCAACTTTTATCGTCGTTCGACATAAAAAACTCCTTTCGATTTGATAACGGTTGATAGCCTTTATCTAGTATATTGAAAGGAGTTTTATCGCTAAAGCTACTTCTTCCACGCGCACTACACGTGTTTTTTTGTTCCAATCACTTTAGTGATTGAAACCGACTAAAGTCATTAACAAAAAAGCTAGCAAAAATTTTCATCTTCACTAGCTCACATTTTCTATTTTACTTCTTCATATCCATATCCTTGCATCAATTTTATAACTGAATCTAACGAATAAGTATCATCGTAAGTATTCTCATACTCTTTTATATCAGCCAAATTTACTTTTTTCTCTTCATCAAGAATTAAATCCGTATATCCATAAATTGATGTGAATGTTCTATTTAACTTGTCACCAGAACTATTATACTCTTTTACAGTATATACCCCGACTAAAGTACCATCAGTTGAACTTGTAGTATACCACGAACTATCCGAATCCGTTTCATTATCAAACTGTCTATACATTGTTTTTTCTAACTTAACTTCATACTTATATATCCAACCTTCCTTATATTTTCGATTTATCCCTTCTGCGATAAATTGAGATATGTCATCATAATTAGATATATCTTTTGCATTAGTTGCGACTTCCTCTAGTCCGCTAGCTTTAAATTTCACTTTGCCAGAACCCGAAAGAATGTACCCATTTGTAATAGGCATTTTTAGGCACTCACCACTTTAAAAAAACAAAAAAGAGAATGCGTATTCCATCTTCTAAACGTCCGAAAACGCCGACAGAATACCATTCTCGTGGGTTTGGCACCCAATGGGACGTGAGGGGCTCGAACCCGCGACCCGCTGATTAAGAGTCAGCTGCTCTACCAACTGAGCTAACGTCCCAAATGACACTTACTTATTGTAGCACCTGAAACTTAGTTATTCAAGAAAAATATCAATTAAAATTCAAAGGATTTTAAATCTATTGGAAACAACCGTTTTCAGTGCTGCAGTTCCACATTTTCCAGCATTAATGGTCTCTGATTCTGTATGAAAACAACTGACTGGCAGCAAATTCCAGCTGCTGTTCAGTTGTTTTTTTATCTTCCTTTTATAATAATATTCTTATGTCTGATCCTGTTCCTTTTTCACCGGACAGGTCGTGTGACAGTCCGAACAGTCCTGACCTTTTTTCAATTTAGCGTACACAACGTATCCTGCACTGCCAAATATAAGAACAGATAAAATAATTGTTGCCATTTTCTATCCCCTTTCAATAGCCGGTAGAACAGTCAGCACTGGTTCTGCAGATTTTGGCTTTCTTACTAGCAGGTAAACAATTGCAGTGACCAATCCTGCTGCAATAACCGTTCCAATTCCTACAGTTCCCTGTTCAAAAATAATATGCCCAAATTGATAGATGATGAAGCTTGCCACATAAGCCAAGCCGCATTGATAACCGATTGCTCCTGCCAACCATTTCAAATCAGGCAGCTCACGACGAATTGCTCCGATTGCAGCAAAGCATGGTGCACACAATAAATTAAAGACCAGGAATGAATAAGCAGAGATCGGTGTAAAAGCTCCCTGAAGCACGCTCCAGAATTCCACACCGTTTTCAGATACTTCTTCCAAGTGACCAAACAAAATACCAAACGTTCCAATTACATTTTCCTTAGCAACCAATCCGGTAATCGTCGCTACAGCTCCCTGCCAATTGCCCCAGCCTAATGGTGCAAAAATCGGTGCAATCAGTCTGCCAAGCCCCGCCAGAATACTTTCTCCGCCTTCCACTTCCTGCATACTGAAAGAGTGCGTTGACGTGAACCAGATAATAATACTGGAAACGAAAATGATTGTTCCTGCTTTTTTAACAAATGCTTTACTTCTATCATAAGAATAACGAAGAATATTTTTCAGATGAGGCATATGGTACGTCGGCAGTTCCATAATAAAGGGTGCCGGATCACCAGAAAAAATCTTTGTTTTCTTTAATGCAATTCCTGAAAGTACTATTGCACCGATCCCCAGAAAATAGGCAGAAGGAGAAACCCAGCTGCTGTTCGGGAAGAATGCGCCGGCAATTAATGCAATAATCGGCAATTTTGCTGAGCATGGCATAAACGTTGTAACCATAATCGTCATATGGCGGTCTTTTTCATTTTCAATCGTTCGACTTGCCATAATCCCCGGTACTCCGCATCCTGTGGCAATCAGCATGGGAATAAAAGATTTTCCGGATAATCCGAATTTTCTAAACATCCGATCCATGACAAATGCAATCCGTGCCATGTATCCGCAGTCTTCCAGAAAACCAAGGCAGAGGAATAAAACTGCCAGTTGCGGAAGGAAACCAAGTACTGCTCCAACTCCGGCAATAATACCCTCTAAAATAAGGCTTTGCATCCAGCCGGCCACCTGCCAGCTCTCTAGTAAAGATTCAACCGTCTCAGGAATAATGGCACCAAACAGTTCCTCATTCACCCAATCGGTCGCCATAACACCAATGGTTTGAATGGACAGATAATAAACCAGCCACATCACAAAAGCAAAAATCGGTAAGGCCAGCCAGCGGTTTGTAACGATACGGTCAATCTTATCACTTAGCTTCAAATTAATTTCATCTTCTTCAATCGCACAGAGTGCAATCAGTTTAGAGATAAATTCATAACGTTCATTAATGACAATCGTTTCACTGTCATCACCAAATAACTTCTCAGTAATTTTGATAATTTCTTCGATCTCATTTCTTTGTGTTTCAGACAATCTCAGCTTAGCCGCAGCTTTTGGATCACGTTCAAATAACTTGATCCCATAAAACCTGGCTTGTTTTTCCGGTACACTTTGTCCCAACACTGCAATGATTTCATTTAAAGCTGCTTCCAGTCTTTTATCATATTGAGGGTAACTAAGGTCTCCGGAAGCTTTCCTAACATGATGCAGTGCTTCTTCAACCGATTTATCCAAATTACGCTTCTTCACCGCACTGATACCAAGCACTTCAGCATCTAAACTATAAGCCAGTTTCTCAAAATTAATTTTCTTGCCATTTTTTTCAACAATATCCATCATGTTCAGGCTCAAAACAATCGGAATTCCTGTTTCAATTAATTGTGTGGTCAAATATAAGTTTCTTTCCAGATTCGTTGCATCAATAATATTTATAATTACATCCGGATTTTGTTCCAGCAGGTAATCTCTGGCAATTACTTCTTCTGGTGTATAAGGAGACAATGAGTAGATCCCCGGTAAATCATGAAGAATCACTTCTTTATCCTTTTTCCATTTTCCTTCTTTACGCTCCACGGTTACTCCCGGCCAGTTCCCTACATATTGATTTGCTCCGGTCAACCCATTAAAAGCTGTTGTCTTCCCGCTATTGGGATTTCCTGCCAGTGCAATATGATAGCTCATTTAGCCCACCTCTTTCCTTACCAAAACAAGCTCTGCTTCATTTTTTCTAAGGGTTAATTCATAGCCCCGCAAATTAATTTCAATCGGATCTCCCAATGGCGCCCGCTTTCGTATCAAAACATTGACATTCCTCGTCAAGCCCATATCCATCAAGCGGCGACGGACAGCACCTTTCCCGTAAATACTGACCACCTTAACTTTCTCACCAACCTCCAGCTGATCCAGAGACAACCAGGTCTCTTCCTGTTCCCGTTCCTCACCAATGACAACCTGCCTCAAAACAGAGTCATTCAATGCAATACGACTGTTATGAAGAACGATAATCCCATTTCCTTTTGAGTAGCTCACCAAAGCCACTTTCCCTCCAGAAATCAATCCCAAATCACTTAAATGCTTTTTTGAAGATTCTTCAGTGTTAATTTCCTTCACTGTATATACCTTATTTAATTCTGCTTCTATTAGTGTCAGCATCATTCTGCCTCCTTTTTGTGAAAAAGTTTCAACTCTTTATGAATGAAATTGAGAATCATTATCAATAGAATAACGCTTTCACAAAGCGATGTCAATGCTGCTTGTAAGGAATTGAACAATTATTCTCTGCTTCGTTGAAAAAATCGTTCTAAGGTATGTCTAAAAACTATAGAGCAATCAGAATTACCAACACATTTCTCAACAAACACATTTGTATCGAGAATTGAACAAACATGTCTACTTGGAAAACCGTTGGCATGTCTTGTATGAGCATAAGACATGCGATGAGCATTTGAAGAAGCGTAGGAGCAAGTTCTTGCACGACCTTAAGACATGCAACGAGCATTCGTAGAAGCGTAGGAGCAAGTTCTTGCACGATCTTAAGACATGCGACGAGCATTGGAAGAAGCGTAGGAGCAAGTTCTTGCACGACCTTAAGACATGCGACGAGCATTGGAAGAAGCGTAGGAGCAAGTTCTTGCACGACCTTAAGACATGCGATGAGCATTTGAAGAAGCGTAGGAGCAAGTTCTTGCACGACCTTAAGACATGCGACGAGCATTGGAAGAAGCGTAGGAGCAAGTTCTTGCACGACCTTAAGACATGCGACGAGCATTCGTAGAAGCGCAGAAGCAAACTTTTAATACAGGAATGAATTATTGTTAATTCATCAGATTGTCGGTTCGCATACCATTCCACTAGCTGTTCCTGTATCAGTGGAAAATCCTTGTATCTACGAGTCTCACCTTGTTCGATTCTCGATACAAACGCGTCTACTTGGAAAAGTGTTGGCAGTATAGTGCATAAACGAGGCTTTATGACAATGACTTCCACGAAAATATTCACCACTAGAGTTTTCAGACAGAGCCTAATCTTGTGTCCAGAAAGAAACAGACACTATATCTTGTATTTTAGGTGGTAATTTTTTGGCTGAAAATTTTTTATTTCGCCAATTTATAAACAAAAAAAGACCATACTCCACACCAGAACTCTCATAGTTACTGAGTTTCATAAATATTTAAAAAACACAAAACTTTGTGTTCGATAAAAAAACAACCACAATATATAGTGCCTAAGTGTTGACTTTTTTTTTAAGAGAATTATACTAGGGAATGTAGATTAATTGAGGAGGAAAAAATTATGAACGTAAAAATCTTTTCTAAAAATAATTGTATTCAATGCAACATGGCAAAACGCTTTTTAAACGAAAATAATATCCCTTTTGAGGAAGTTAATATTGATAATCAACCTGAAATGATTGATTGGTTAAAAGATCAGGGGTATCAAAGTGTTCCTGTCATCACTTCTGATGCAGCTACAGTAGTCGGCTTCCGTCCAGATCAATTGAAACAATTGTCTTAATCATGAAGATAGCCTATTTTAGTGTTACAGGACAGACAAGACGCTTCATAAAAAAATTGGATTTGCCAGCTTATGAAATTGAGCCTGCGAATCCTTTTTTTGAGATAAATGAGCCATTTATTTTAGTTGTTCCTACCTATGACATAGAAATCACAGAAGTTGTAAATGATTTTTTGGATTATAAAACCAACAAGGACAATTTACAGGGAGTAGCTGGCGGTGGTAATCGAAATTTTGCTGAATTATTTGTTTATACTGCAAAAGATATTGCACGAGATTACGACGTACCACTGCTTTTTTCTTTTGAATTTAGCGGTACAAACGAAGATGTTGAATCCTTTAAGAAAGTAGTGAGTGAAATTGAGTCTAAAAGAAATTAAAGATGTCAGCTATTTTAAATTAAATAATGAAATTAATCGCCCGGTAAACGGACAGATTCCATTAAATAAAGATCATGAGGCACTGGAAGCTTTTTTTAAAGAAAATGCTGTACCGAATACAAAAAAATTTGCGAATACCGCAGAAAAAATCAACTATTTACTTGAAAACGACTATATTGAACAGGCCTTTATCAAAAAGTATTCAATGGTCTTTATCGAGCGCCTGTATCAGTTTCTTGATGAACAAAATTTTCAATTCAAGTCATTTATGGCTGCTTATAAATTTTACTCTCAGTATGCACTGAAAAACAATGAAGGTACAGAATACCTAGAAAGCTATGAAGATCGTGTAGCATTTAATGCCTTGTATTTTGCTGATGGAGATGAAGAGCTGGCACTGACGCTGGCAGACGAAATGATTCATCAAAGATATCAGCCTGCTACTCCTTCTTTCTTAAATGCAGGAAGACAGCGCCGCGGCGAACTTGTATCGTGTTTCCTGATTCAAGTTACAGATGACATGAACAGCATTGGCCGCTCCATCAACTCAGCGCTGCAGTTGTCACGGATCGGCGGCGGCGTTGGGATTACCCTTTCTAATCTGCGTGAAGCAGGTGCACCAATCAAGGGGTATGAAGGGGCTGCCAGCGGCGTCGTTCCGGTCATGAAATTATTCGAGGACAGCTTCAGCTATTCTAATCAGCTGGGACAGCGTCAAGGTGCCGGTGTTGTCTATCTAAATGTGTTCCATCCGGACATTGAAATGTTTTTATCTACTAAAAAAGAAAATGCGGATGAAAAAATACGTGTAAAAACTTTATCTTTAGGCGTTCTTGTTCCTGATAAATTTTATGAACTGGCTCGTAAAAATGAGGATATGTATTTATTCAGCCCTTATAGTGTAGAAAAAGAATATGGCGTACCTTTCTCTTATATTGATATTACCGAAGAATATGACAAACTGGTTGCCAACCCAAATATTCGCAAAAAGAAAATCAGAGCCCGTGATCTTGAAAATGAAATTTCCAAGCTTCAGCAGGAATCCGGTTACCCTTATGTTGTGAACATTGATACAGCGAACAAACAAAATCCGATTGACGGAAAAATCATTATGAGCAACTTGTGTTCAGAAATCATGCAGGTTCAGACACCGTCTGTAATCAACGGCAAACAGGAATATGAAGTACTGGGAACAGATATCAGCTGTAACCTTGGTTCAACAAATATTGTTAATTTGATGGAAAGCCCTGACTTTGGTAAATCCGTTCGAGCAATGACCCGTGCACTGACATTTGTCACAGACTCTTCTGATATTGACGTTGTACCAACAATTCAAAACGGAAACAAACTAAGCCACACCATCGGCTTAGGGGCAATGGGTCTTCATACCTTCTTTGCCAAAAATCATATGGAATACGGTTCAGAAGAATCACTGGACTTTACAAATGTCTACTTCATGCTGTTGAACTACTGGACCTTAGTGGAAAGTAATCAAATTGCCAAAGAATACAAGAAGACATTCCATAACTTTGAAAAATCTGCTTATGCAGACGGTACTTATTTCGAAAAATATATCGATAACAAAATAGCGCCTAAATTTGATAAAGTAAAAGAATTGTTTGGTGATATTTTTGTTCCCACTACAGAAGACTGGAAAGAGCTTCGTGACGCGGTGAAACAAGACGGCTTGTACCACCAAAACCGTTTAGCTGTTGCACCTAACGGATCTATTTCTTATATTAATGATACAAGTGCCAGCATCCATCCAATTACACGAATAATTGAAGAACGTCAGGAAAAGAAAATTGGGAAAATTTATTATCCTGCACCTTACCTTGCAAACGATACGATTCCTTACTACACTTCTGCATACGATATGGATATGCGCAAAGTAATTGACGTTTATGCGACTGCACAGCAGCACGTGGATCAGGGAATGAGTCTGACACTGTTCATGCGTTCTGAAATTCCTGAAGGCTTGTACGACTGGAAAGAAGGAACGAAACAAACGACGAGAGATTTAAATATCCTGCGTCACTATGCATTCCATAAAGGAATCAAGTCCATCTATTACGTACGGACATTCACAGAAGATTCAGAAGAAATCGGAAGCAATCAGTGCGAAAGCTGTGTCATCTAACAACTTCAAGCTTCCGGTAAAATCAGTTCTTTGAATGATAAATAATCAAGTATTAATATTACCATTAAATTTAAAACATTAACTGAGAGAAGCTCAAGGCCGTGACAGACCTTTCTTATCTTGAGTTGCCAGTTTTACTTATATCCGTACTTTAGCAGATTAGAATGGTATACGTAGTTTCGATAAATATCCCTTGAATGAAACTAGCTCACTTGATGTAATAGAGCTGTATATGCAACGAAACGCAGAAGAGTTGCTTTTGTGTCTACAGCTCTCATGTTACTGCAATTCTCAAATCACACAAAGACTGGAATACCGTTTATTCGATTTCAGAAGGCTAGGACATACTAAGGACATAGCATCATCTTGTCTTTCAGTTAATTTTTGGTGAACGAACAGGCAGAAAGGAAGAAGAAATCATGGCAACTTATTATGAAGCGATTAACTGGAATGCAATCGAAGATATCATTGATAAATCAACTTGGGAGAAACTGACAGAACAATTTTGGCTGGATACCCGTATTCCACTGTCAAACGATCTGGATGACTGGCGGACACTGTCTGATATGGAAAAACAAACTGTAGGATACGTGTTTGGCGGATTGACCCTGCTTGATACAGTTCAATCAGAAAGCGGGATGGATCAGCTAAGAAAAGACGTACGGACTCCCCATGAAGAAGCTGTACTGAACAATATTCAGTTTATGGAATCCGTTCACGCGAAAAGCTATTCTTCTATTTTCAGTACACTTAATACAAAAAAAGAAATAGATGATATCTTTGAATGGACCAATACAAATGTCTACCTGCAGAAAAAAGCAGAACGAATCAATGAAATTTATAAACATGGTACTCCTTTAGAGAAAAAAATTGCCAGTGTATTTCTGGAGACATTCCTTTTCTATTCAGGCTTTTATACACCTCTTTACTATCTGGGAAACAATAAACTGCCAAACGTTGCAGAAATCATCAAACTGATCATTCGTGATGAATCAGTTCATGGTACCTATATCGGCTATAAATTTCAGCTTGGATTTAATGAGCTTTCTGAAGAAGAACAGGAAGCAATAAAAGTCTGGATGTATGACTTGCTTTATGAATTATATGAAAATGAAGAAAGGTATACAGAAGAGCTTTATGATGGATTAGGCTGGACTGAAGAAGTAAAAACCTTCCTTCGCTATAATGCCAACAAAGCCTTAATGAACTTGGGAATGGACCCAATGTTTGCAGACACTGCTAACGACGTAAACCCAATTGTTATGAATGGTTTGTCCACCGGTACAAGCAACCATGACTTCTTCTCTCAAGTAGGGAATGGTTACCTGCTTGGACAGGTTGAAGCAATGAAAGACGATGATTATCTGATTGGCATGGAATAAATCTTTCAAATAAATATTGTATATCGAACGATTAAATAAAAACAATAAAAAAGTGAGTGAAAAGACATGGTACCTGAAGTACCCCTCTTTTCACTTATTTTTTGAGTTTTACTTTGCTGAAAACCATTCCTGCAAATCTGATAGCTGAATGTCTGAAAAGCTGCGGATAATCTGATCTGCCTTACTTAAGTCTTGCGCAGGATAATCTGGATTTTCAAACCCGACGCAAAACATTCCCGCATTTTTCACAGACAGACTGCCATTCCTTGTATCTTCAAAAGCCAGACAGTTTTTCGGGGCAATCCCTATTTGTCTGGCAGCCTCTAAAAAGACATCCGGTTCTGGTTTGGAATGAGCTACTTCCTCCCCGCTTACCAATGCATCAAAACAGGTAGTAATCCCCAGCTCATTTAGATTATAAATAATTTCCCTTTTTGGAGAAGACGAAGCAACAGCCATTTTTAAGTTGCTTTCAGCTAAATGCCTGACAAAAGAAACTGTATCCTTAATCGGACGAATCCCATCTCTTTTAATCATCGCAGCTCTGCGATCATCCATATCCTGAATATATTCAGCCACAGAACGAGGCAAAGACAGCTCTGTTTTCATTTTCTGCCACATAAATTCAAATGTAGTGCCCATAAACTGGTACTGGTAACTGATGTCCATTGGAAATCCTTCATCTTTCAAAAGCTCTGTTTTTGACTCCAAAAATGTATATTCTGAATCAACCAGAACACCGTCCATATCAAAAATTATTCCCTTAATCATTCGCTTCTCCCCTCTTATTTCTAAAAAATTGATACAGCCTGAATTGGTCATATAACCTTATTCAATTAAGCTCCTACAATCAGCAGTAACAGCAATCTTTAAATATCATCATCTTTCTGCAACTCAGGCTCAGTAATTGTACTGCTTTTTCTTAATAAATAAATCTTATGAATATTCAAAATAGTGTCTTAATAACAGCATAAGCTGAAATGCAGATCAGCAGTCTGATAATTCCACCAATACTTCCTGCAGCAGTACACTGATTATTTTAGAAAGACTGCTCGCTACACCGACAATAGCAACTTCTAATACATTCGTAATAGTAATGTTGGATTGTGCCAGCTCTCCCTGAAGGTCAAATAACCAATCCTCCAAACCAAATAATCTAATAATCCGTTTACTTTATTTTAAACCTGCCGGAGAAAATACACCCAATACTATTTTCCCAGCATCCTTTCTGAACTATTCATTATGTTTCATCTGTTTAAACAGATAGATAAACGTAGAAAAAATAAGCGTATTCCTCACACCTTACTTCTTCTACGTTTCCCTGACAAACTAAATATTCCAGCTATTCAGCATACAGATGATTTAATAACTGAATATCATTTTTGCTTAATTTCAGCACATCTTTTGTATAGCTCTGAATGTCGCCAAAGTGCTGATCAATCAGCTGGTAGGCACGATCCAGATATTCTTTTTTCACTTCCATGGCAACTTTCATTCCTGCCAGTTGCTCAGGAGACAACCCTTTTGCGGCTGCCTCTGCCAAAAACAGTTCATTGGGCTTTTGCCGCTGTACATTTGTTTCTAAGTAATCAACATAAATCGACTCTCTCGGCACATCCAACAGCTCCAGCGTTAATGCTGCAGCAACACCTGTACGATCCTTACCTGCAAAACAATGGAAAAGAACGCTGCCTTTTTCTATAGAAAGCAGCTCAGAAAAATATTTTCTGTATCCTTCCTGTGCTCCATCATTCAAAATCAAGTTCTCATAGATCTTAATCATATGTCTGTCAACCGCTCCGATATCAGCAACATCAAAAAGGTCCTCCATGCTCGCATCATGGTGAACGTCTTTCATGATATCAATCCACTGATAAGAAACATTGTTCAGCTGATCATCCGGTCGAGTAGTGATTTCTTTCTCGCCTCTCAAATCAATGATCTTTACCAGCTCATGTTCATGAAGGGCATCCAAACTTTTTTTATTCAGCTGATACACTTCTCCAGATCTTAATAAACGATTTTTTTTTACCATTTTACCGGTATTTGTTTGAATACCGCCTAACTGCCTAAAATTTGCTAAATTCATAGAACCTCCTTAGATACTGACTAAACGATGATTTAGTGATATTTTAATAGAAAAATTTCTATTTATTCAATTTTTCAGAAATACTTTAACCTATATGTTCATTATAACACTAATTTTTCGAGAAAATGAGATGAAAAAAGACCACTGTAAAATTTTACAGCAGTCATTGAAATTAATTATAATTTTGATGCAGCAGCTTCGTCAATAATTACAACTACATCTGAATGATTTTGCAAAGCACTTGCCGGCATATCAATAGTTACGGGTCCATCAATCATTCCTTTAACAGCATCTGCTTTTGCTTCACCATAAGCCATTAAAATCATTTTCTTCCCTTTCATGATTGAACCGATCCCCATTGAAACTGCAGTTGTCGGTACATCCTCTACTTTATCAAAATAGCGTTTGTTCGCATTGATTGTAGATTCTGTCAGCTGAACAACATGAGTCAAGCTATCCAAAGGAGTTCCAGGTTCGTTAAAGCCGATATGCCCATTTTGACCAATCCCTAAAATTTGAATATCAACAGGATGGCTGTCGATAATCCCTTCATAATGCTCGCATTCAGCAGTTAAATCTTCTGCTTTTCCATTAGGAACATAGGTTGCTTTAAATGGTTTTTTATTAAACAGTTTTTCATTCATAAAATGACGGTAGCTTTGATCATCGCTTTCACCAAGTCCAACATACTCATCCAAATTAATAGAAGTCATTTCAGAAAAATCCAAATTGCTTTCCACCATTTCTTTATATAAAGTTTCTGGTGTACTTCCAGTTGCCAATCCTAACACTTTTGCTCCAGCATCCATACCTTCTTTGATCAATTCAAACGCTTTTTTTCCGCCTTCTTCTGCATTTGCCACACGAATAATTTTCATGATCGATTGTCCCCTTTAACATTCCGAATTTTGGTATAGTCCAATTATAGCATGTTTCCTTTCTAATTACCACTAGAAGAAAATAAAAAAATGATTAAAGTGAAGAGATTCACTGAGCTTTTAAGGTGCTATTTGAAGACTATAGAAAATGTCACATCCTATAAAAACAGTGATTCAGATCTGCGACATTAGTATACCTCAGACCCTTAAAACTGAATAAACAGTGTTCCTTCTTTGTATGATTCGAGTATTCGAAGACGCGTAGAAGCAAGTTCTTACATGAACCCCAGACATGCGACGAATATTCGAAGAAGCGTATCTCCATTCTTCGAGGATCGGAACGAAGTCCTTCAATTCTTAATGGCTCTGTCATTTAGAAATTGATGAGATCGAAACGAAGTGTAGTGTAATGTAGTGAGAACTGTAGGCGTAGAAAAATGGATACAGTGTAATATTTTGTCTTGAGAATCGTTAGACTCGTAGAGACAGCAATTCTTCTACTCTCCGCTGTGCATACAGTTCTACTACATCAAGTGAGCTGGTTTTATTCAAGGAATCCTTATCGAAACTACACATCCCCTTCTGCTAAAGTACTAATATAAGCAGAAGCGGCAAAGTAGAACTAGCACTTGTCGGTCCTAAACTATGCCGCGTTGCCAGTTCCGTTTATGCGAGAGCACGGAGAAACTTTGTCACAACCTCAGTTGCCACCCCTCGCCGTCATTTGCAGTTTTAAAACATCAGGAATTAATCATTCCACTCTATCCAATGACATAAAAAAGAAGCAGCTGATGAATCAGTGCTTCTTCATTACTTCACTTTAACTGACAGTATCTTACTCCAAAGGTTAATAACTTGCAGATTCCGGTACATAGTCCGAATTGATTTCGTAGTTTGGCGTTGTCGGTTCCTCAATCGGTGTTGACTCCGCATAGCCCTGATCTACATTTCCCTGAGCTGTGTAGCCATAGTCCTGACTATAGCCCGTTGTTCCCGGGTCAGCATAACCTGAATCATAATAATCAGCATCACCAGTATAGCCTGTGCCTGAATTCACGGCGTAAACAGAAAGCTTCTCAGTCAACTCGGCAAGCATCGCATCATTTGGAGCCAAGCCCAACTGCGCACGTAATTTTGTCTGTACATCAAACAGATTGTCAGCATTCAAAATTTGGTAAGAACCACCATCAATTTCTTCTGTTTGTGTTTCCAGCTGAAGAGATTCAATCGTTCCAAATGAATTCATGTATTTCTTTTGAATGTCAATCATATCATCCCAAGTCAAGTCAGTTTTCACATTATCCTTAACTGCATTTAAAATACTCTTGTATTGAGTCACACCGCTAAAGCTCAGAACTTTATTAACGATTTTCTCAACTACTTCCCGCTGACGTTTTTGACGGCCTATATCGCCTTCTGGATCATCGTAACGGTAACGGGCATACGCCAAACCAGTTTCACCATTTAACGTCATTGGACCTTTAGGTAAATTAATCCCATCAAGCTCTGTATCATAAGGGTTATCCACATCGATTCCGCCAACAGCATCAATCAAATCTTTTAACCCTTTCATGTTAATGGATACATAGTTATCGATTGGAATATCCAAAAGATTTTCAACTGTGTCAATCGTCATTTTTGCGCCGCCATAAGCATACGCATGATTTAGTTTGTCTGTCGTATCATTTCCTACCAGTTCCGTCAGAGTATCCCGACTTAAACTAAGGATAGTAGACTTATTTTCTTTAGGATTAATTGTTACGACCATCATTGTATCTGATCGACCGCCATCTTCTTCTGTTCTGCCAAGGTCCCCGTTATCGATTCCCATCAGCAATACAGAGAATGGTTCCTGAGCATCAATACTCACGGCGACCTCTCTTTTTGTTGACACCCGTTCGATTGATTCATATACATCTGTCACCGTACCGCTGGCATCAGAATAGATTTTCAGTCCATAGGCACAGATTCCGGCGATCATTATAAAAACCAAGCCCAAGAACGACAGTACTAGTTTTTTCCATAAATTCATAAGACACTTCCTCATTTACGCAAGAATCGTTACACTAAATCATTTTCTCACAAATTACTCCACCTAGCAATATTTTTGAAAAATTGGCATAATTTCTTAACACAATTGTAAAATAGGGGATATATGAAAAAGGAGGCAGTGGTTAATCCCTTCTAAATAGGTCTCTGGTATACACTTTAGATTCTACATCTGATAATTCTTTTTCAAAGCGATTGGAAACAATAACATCCGATATTTCTTTAAACTCATCCAGATCACGAATAACTTTAGAGCGATAAAATTCTTCTTCATTCAACGTGGGTTCATAAACCACTACTTCAATCCCTTTTGCCTTCAAGCGTTTCATGACCCCCTGAATAGATGAATAACGGAAATTATCAGAATTGGCTTTCATTGTTAAGCGGTAAATTCCTACAACAGACGGATTTTTCACCAGTATTTGTTCAGCAATAAAATCTTTTCTGGTTCGATTGGAATCTACAATAGCACTGATAATATTATTCGGCACCTGATCATAGTTTGCTCTCAACTGTTTTGTATCTTTCGGCAGACAATAACCCCCATACCCAAATGATGGATTATTATAATGTGATCCTATTCTAGGGTCCAAACCTACCCCTTCAATAATTTGCTTCGCATCAAGCCCTCTTGATTCAGCATACGTGTCAAGTTCGTTGAAATAAGCCACCCGAAGTGCCAAATAGGTATTCGAAAACAGCTTGATTGCCTCTGCTTCGGTAGAATGTGTTAAAAGGATCTGAGCATTCTTTTCTACAGTATTTCTTAAAAGCATACTTGCGATTTTTTGGGCTCTATCAGAACACTCGCCCACAACAATTCGAGAAGGATAAAGATTATCATATAGAGCTTTTCCTTCACGTAAAAATTCTGGTGAAAAAATAATATTTTCAGTTTGATACTTCTCTTTTAGGGTTTGAGTATAGCCCACTGGAACAGTTGATTTAATGATAAATACCGCTTCTGGTTTAATTGCAAGTGCTTGTTCGATGACACTTTCTACAGTCGATGTGTTGAAATAATTTTTCTTCTCATCATAATCTGTTGGCGTTGCTATAATCAAATAGTCACCAAACATAACTGCCGCTTCAAAATCCTTTGTAAACTCTACATTTAAATCATTACGCTTCATAAACTCATATATTTCTTTATCTTCCAATGGTGACTGCTTACGATTCAGCAGATCAATTTTTTCATCAACGATATCGTAAGCCATCACTTTTTCACTCTGTGACAAGAGCAATGCGTTAGCCAGGCCTACGTAGCCTAAGCCGAAAATTGAGATGTTCATTTGATTTACTCCTTCACTAAAACTCACAATCAAATTCTTAGATTAACTTATTCTGATTTTTTGTCGCTTAGGAACTATTCTTCAATGTATTTAGTAAAAAAATTCCTTTCTATATGATCTTCTTTGAAATTATAAATACTATCTAGATTAGACAGTATTTCTCCTTTTTCAACTCTATTCCAATTTAGCTTTTCTAATTTTTTACATGTATTTTCAGTAAACCTCTTTTTTACAACCCTATCACCAATATATATCGAGTAAGGAGGTATAGACTTTCTGACTATGCTACCAGCTCCTACAATTGCTCCTTGTCCTATTGTTACTCCAGATAGTACAAGAACATTTCTACCAAGCCATACATCATCCTCAATAATAATAGGTCCCCTAGAGAATGATTCTACAGTAGTAAAGTCATCAACTAAAAATCTTTTAAATGGATATGTAGAAATATTTTTATAATCATGTTCTCCACCCAACAAAAATTCTACTCCCTTAGCAATTGAACAAAAATTCCCAATTTTTAATCCAGTATTTTCTTCTTTAAAATCAACAACTGATAAAGTTCCATAAGTAAAATTACCTACAGAAACCAAGTTGGGATTAAATATATTACCAGCAATCGTACGATTATGTCTATTTAATTTTCTCCATTTCTTTTTAAAAATCACCAATTGTATTTTCAATAGTACATACTTTACGAACATATTCTTCTCCTTAAGATTTTTTATTCCATTTTGACGGAAGGAATGATAGAAAATAATCATTTTTAGTTATTAACAACAAAATTATGTAGCAAATAATTGACAACGAAACTGAAACTACCATTTTAATCAAAGGATGATTCACCCCAATATTTACAAAGGTACAAACTACTGCAATTAGAAATCCACTAGCTAAAGAAATGAGTAAACTTGACTTGAATTTAAACTGCAAAACTAGCTGATTAGAATACTTCCAAGCAAATATCATTGTTAAAAGTTCAGCTATTAAAGTTGAAATTGCAGCACCAAGTTCAGCTATAAATGGAATCAAAATAAAATTTAAAATTATACTTACAATTGCGCTTATTAATGTAACGAGTAAAACCTTTCTCTCAAGCTTATACGGTAATAAAACTCCATATACAAAAAATGCTGACAATAAACTGAAAGTACTCGCAACACTCAAAATAGATAGCGAATATACACTACGCTCATAGCCATTTCCTGCAATTATAAGAACAATTTCATTGCTTAAAAAAATTATCCCAACTGACATGGGAATTACAATCAAAATGACTAGATTAAATATTTTATTAGATAATTTTAAATATGCTTCTTTATTTTTATTGATAAGATAATACGACAGTCTAGGGACAGATACTAATAAAACTGAATTTGCTAACTGCTTAAAAATCGTATATATTTTTGTAGCTGTACTATATATTCCTACAAAATAATCCCCTTTTAAAATACCAATAAGTGTAATATCTGAACTTAAGTAAATCATACTTGCCAAAGAATTAAAGAAAAAAACCGTTAATTTCGGGAAATGCTTTCTCCAATTCACATGCATCGTAAATCTCAATTTCACATATTTCTTTGAATGATAGAAATTGAATATACTTGATCCACTAAATGACAAAACAGTTATTAACGCATAATTAATATAGTCTTCCGGCTTTCGCACAAAAATAAACATACAAATTAGCGAGACTATTTGCACAAATAGACTTCTTAATGTTATGTATTTAAAATCTTCTTCTAAAGAATATAGCCACTCAATAGATAGAGTTGTACCCATAATATTAATACTAAAAATCAATATAAGCGAAAAATAATCATCGAAAAATTCTCCTATTAATAATAAAGCAAATAGCAATACATATGAGAGTATGGATATGATTACATTTAAACTAAAAATCTCTGAACAAAATTTATTTAATTTCTGCTGATCATCTCTTAATCCACTACCCTCTCTAACACCATATTGTGAAATTCCAAATCCAGCTATAAGCAAAAAATAGGAAACAATAGATTTACTAAAATCAAATTTTCCTATGTTATCCACATGTAGAATTCTAGCAATATAAGGATAAGTAACCAATGGAAATAAAACGTTTAGCAAAGTTTTCAATGTATTTAAAACAGCATTTTTCTTAATTGATACATTTCTCATTTTTTAGTTTTTCCTTCTTCGAACATTTTTTAACTTAGCAATCAAGTACTTTTCTAAACTACCAATAAAGAAACATATATTATAAACAAGCATTTGAGCTTTGTTTATATCTAAATATTTTTCTAAATAAACTTGTTCTGAATGTTTTATTGTATTACGCTTTTGAAAAAAACTTCTTATATTTTTATTAATTGAAGTACCTTGAATATGTATAATAGTTTCTTCACAAAGAATTAGTTGAGAATAACCCAAATTTTTTAATTTATAAAAAAGTATATTTTCTTCATTATATAGAAAACTGTCTTCATCAAAATAACCAACTTCAGAAAACACTTCTGCTTTTATTATAAAAAAACAACCCGACAAGACATCAACTATTTTTGTTGAATGTAGATTCTTTTTTTCATAGAAGCGGCTAATTCCTAAAGACATCAATAACTTTGTTATTATTACTGAGGTATTTTGTAGCATCATGAAGTATGTTGGCAATTTCCATGCAAAATTATCTACGATATTTCCATTAATATCACATACTATTCCTGAGACAGCTGAAACTTTAGGAAATTCTTCCAACTTATAGAAAAGTTTATTTAACGTTGATTCTTTCACTATTATATCTGGATTACTAATCACAATATTTTTTACAGAGAAATGATCTGCAGCATATCGAATCCCAATATTATTTCCAGCAGCATAGCCTCTATTTTCCTTCGCACGCAAAACTACAGTATCATCGTTTGCTAAATTTTCTATTTTCTCATATGAGTTATCTGTAGAGTAATTATCTACAATAATTATTTTATCTAGATTCGAGAATGATTGAACTTCTCTTACAAGCTTGTCAGTATTGAAAAAATCATTATAGTTCAATATTATCATGATATTCATTTCTAAAAACCTCCTCAATAACAAAAATAGTTATTATCGTCCAGATCATACCTAGTGTAGTATAAAAGAATATCTCAACTAAAGAATGAATCAATAAACTTATATACGCTAAGTAAAAAGCTACTTTAATCGGATCTTGACTACTATTCAACATTTGTCTTAACATCCTTAATGGATAGATAAAAATAAAAGTTGCTATCAAACCAAATAGAATTCCATAACTACGCATACTCTCTACAATAAAATTATGAGGATTATCTATATCAGTATAACCTATTCCCCATGGATTGTTCTTAATTATTTCAAATGCATAACTGTATAGAGCATCTCTGCCAGAAGAGGAGCCTGTTTCCAAAGAATACCTTATCATTTCAATAGTTTTCATACCCAAAGTTGTTGAGTACAGAACAATTAAGAATATCCCAATCAAAAAAAGTATAACAAATATATTTTTAAATTTCATTTTATATTTATTTCCAAATGTCTCCAGAAAAATATATATAGCTAAGACAATAACTAATGAAATAATTGCTCCTTTTGACATAGAAAAAATTAGAGCAACTCCAGAAATAATAGTAAATAATGGCCAAAATTTAACCCTAGCTATAATCTCGAAAATCATAATAAAAACCACAAACATTGATATATAATTTGAATTTCCCAATAATGTTGAAGATACATACTTTACATTATAGTAACCTGTTAAATTATTTGAAAATATACCATTATCGTAAAAACTAATACATAATTGTACAGTCAAACTCAATAATAAGATTCTATTAGCTCTGATATAATCATGTAATTTAAATTGATAAAAACAACTCATAGCAGCTACTATCAAACCGTAAAGAAAAAATGACACTCCAACTAATGACGTTCTTCCATAAGTTGACCAAGTATTAGTTATTAAAGAGTAAAAAGACATAACAAAAAAAAGAAATAAATATACTAAACTTGCTTTTCCCAATTGAAAAGGTTTCTTCTTAATTAGCAATACTTTTAACAAGATTAAAATAAAAAAACACAGCAAGCCTATTTCTAAATATTTAACTTGATAGTAACTACCTCCTAACGGAATTAGCACCATAGTTCCTAAACTCATTAATAAGAATAAAACTTGTAACATACCTTTTCTCCATTCCCAGTCTTACTTGAACTTAATAAAATAAAGAGTTAATTTTTAAACTCCCTCACACCATCTAACATAACTCGGAAAGCTTTATAACTTGAAATATTTTTACAATATAACTTTCTATGTTTAATTACAAATCTAATAATAACTGCTAAATAGAATTTTGGAAATACCTGTTTAAATAGAACTCCTTTATCAAAAAAGAACTTTTCATTATATCCAGTAAACCATGACGATGTATCTTGTGAGCAGCTTCCAAGTATATAGCTACTACTATATATTTTCAATCCTTTTCTTAAGCAATCGATGATAAATATAGAGTCTTCACCACTCCCGTAACTTGTTCCTCCACCAAACAGAAGAGAAAACCAGATGTTATTTTTAAGTAAACTATTACGTCGCACAGCAATGGATGTTGCCCCAAATTTCAGGCTATTCCACTTCCTAATTCTTATATCTTTATTTACTCTCCTCTTGACTTCACTCCCCTTCTTTGTAAATATCATGCTGTATATCATCATATCTATATTTTCATTTTTAAAATCTTCAATAATTTTTTTTGCATATCCTTTTGAAAAAACTAAATCATCATCTGCAAAAATTATTATATCTGCTGAAGAAAGAAGCAAGGCTTGATTTCTATTACGACCAACACCTAATGTATCTAAACTAAGAAATTTTATAGAAGCATTTCCATATTTTTCAGTGAATAAACCATTTATCTTCTTAGATTGATTAGAAATAATAGCATTCCCTTCCACATTCATTTCATGATATTTAGATATATCTGTCTGATTCATTGTTATAATCAACGTTTCTAAGTTCAAATTAATACCACCTTCATTCTTTAACTGGCAATTCAATCCAGCTACCTAATTCTAATGCTGCCTCATCTGTAAAATAAGAAGCATTTCCTCCATAAGGAGTTAAAGTAATTTCACCAAATAAAACTTTTCCCGCTATATTAAAGAGATCAATTCTTGCAAAAGGGAAATCACTAGATAAAACAGAAGCTATTTTCAACATCTCTTCTAATTTAACAGGTTTTTCTATCTCTTCTGTTATATCTTCCTTTGTTATTTTTTTCTTTCTCCACTGTGTATCATAAAAAACTCTACTATGTTTGGTATTATCATCATCTCTTTCAAAAGTTACCATTATTAATTTAGGTCGTCCATTAAAACAGAAAAATTTATAATCATTTGGTAAAGTTCCTTCTACTGTTTCAATAAAGGATTCACAAATTATTTTTGGTGAATGTTTTGAGTATTGAGGTTCTAGATATTTTTTTCCATAATCATAATTTAACCATTTGTTCATTTGTTTAATAATCTCATTTTGATTGATAGTGCCCTTATCTCTTATTATGATATTTTGAGATGCTCCATGAGTTGTTTTTAACACAAATTTTTGAGGAAATCTTTCAAATTCAATTTCTTCTCCCTTTTCAAAAACCCCATATAAGGGATTCAGTATACCTTCTAATCCTTTTTTCTGTATATAATCTCTAACTAAAAATTTATCAGTAGATATATATACTAATTCATTTTCACTATTTAATTTTAGCCAGTGAATTTTTTCATTAAATGTAGTTGGATTATCTAAATTAAGTTTTTTACCTGTTTTAATTCTATATATAATTTGAGAAAGTAATTTCACAGACAAGAAGTTTGATGTCAAACCAAGCAATTCATGATATAAATACTTTCCTGTTCTTTTAATTCCCATAATTAGCAAGCCTCACTTCATTATAATTATTTCATAGTAAAGATACTATCTAAGATTTTTTAGCTTCAAGTATAATACAAATATGATTAATTATTAATGTATTCCTAGCTAAAAAATCATTATCTCGTACTCTCCGCTTTTTCCCAAAATGGTTTCGACTTGCCTGTAAGTTCTTTAAATGCGCCAAGAAATTGTGCTACAATAGTCAAGCAATAGTAATAAGGTAGTCGTAAAAAATTTTTTCTAGATTTTCTCAATACATATGCCGACAGATAAAATACAGTTTGAGCAACTATTAATAACAGAATCCAAGTAGATTGAGTTTGTATACAGGCCATCCAGCTAATAATATAGAATAAAATATGAAATAGATATAGATTATTTCTACATGCTCGATGAGAAAAATAGAAAAATGAAAACCAACCATATTTAAAGATATTATACTTATTAAAGTCTACAAAGTTAATAGCAATAATTTTCCTAGACATTCTTACTTTTCTTTGGAATTCATCTGAATCGTTTTCTCCGGCCTTTTCATAAGCAATAGCATCTGGATTATACACTGCCCGCTTATGCATTAGAACAAACTTTGGTGGAAAAATACTGTCATGGCTATAAATTGGATTAATCCTAATATATTCTTTTTTTCTAATAGCATATATACTCCCATTACCAGCAGTGATTGAACCAATATCTGATTCTACTTGTCGCATCTTCATATCCAAGTTCCAATATGCCGACTCGGATTGGCTGGTAGCAGACGTCTCATCGTTAGCATAAATCAATTGACCGGCAACGTAACCTACAGAAATATCAGAGAGATAAAGAACAAGTTCTTTAACAGCATTTCTCTTTAACATCGAGTTAGCATCTGTCATCACTAATACTTCTCCTTTAGCAATATTAACTGCTTCATCTTGGGCATTTGTTTTCCCTTTTCTTTCTTTTACCCGATACAATATGATTCTATCGGGAAATTCATTTATCAAACTTTCAACAATGTTTTCCGTAGTATCCGTACTATTATCTGAAGCAACAATAATTTCTAATTTTTCTTTTGGATATTCCAAACACAGCAAATTTCTAATTTTTTTTTCAACGACCTTTTCTTCGTTGTGCGCTGGAATAATAATACTGACACTTGGAAAATAGGAATTGTTAAAATTAATACTTTTATGGGGAATGATCTTATCCAGAATCAATAATAAAAGCGGATACCCAACCATTGTATAAACAATTAAACACCCTAATAAAAACAATAAAATAATCACACAATTCTCCTTGTCAACTAACTTTTTATACTACTCTTTATTTCCTTGAAACTTTTCCATAGTTTCTGTCAAATTATCACTAATACCGTCTCTAATAAAAACTTTTTGAATAGTTTTGATAATAGTAACTGCATCCATTTTCAAAGTAATATTGTCTACATACATCAAATCATATTCAAACTTATCTTCCCAGCTAATCGTATTTCTTCCATTTACCTGAGCCAAACCAGTTAAGCCTGGTCGAACATTGTGTCTTCTTTTCTGTTCCTCATTATAAAGTTTAAGATACGCTACTAACAAAGGACGCGGACCTACAATAGACATATCTCCTTTGAGGATATTCCATAGCTCAGGCAATTCATCCAGACTTGTCGAACGAAGAAGTTTGCCAAATTTAGTTAATCGTATATCATCTGGAAGCAGCTGTCCATCCTCATCTTTTTCATCTGCCATGGTTCTAAACTTATACATGGAAAAAATAGTTTCATTTAATCCCGGTCTTTCTTGTTTAAAAATAATCGGACTACCTAATTTTACTCTTACCAGTATAGCGACAATCAGAAAAATCGGACTTAATAAAATCAATGCAATTAAAGATAAAATAAAATCCACCGGGCGCTTCAACCACTTTTCATAGAATCCGTTTTTATTCACATTCCAATACCTGCCTAATCACATTTGTTACACGGTAAAGTTCTTCCATAGTCATCTTCGTGTCCGAAGGTAAGCATAACCCGTTTTCGAATAATTTTTGTCCTATATCTCCGCCAATGTAATCATATTTTTCATAATATGGCTGTAAATGCATAGGCTTCCAGATTGGTCGAGCCTCAATATTCGCTTCATCTAAAGCATTCATAATAACTTCTGGTGAAATTCCCTTCAACATAATACAACTCAACCAAAAATTAGGTTCATTCCAGTCATTTTCGGGCATGAATGAGACTTGCTCAAATGACTTAAGCTGCTGTTTATAAAAATTATAGATTTCATTCTTTTTCTTTACTCGCTCATCAAGTACTTTTAACTGCCCTCTACCTATCCCTGCTACAATATTACTCATGCGGTAATTAAAACCTAGCTCACTATGCTGATAGTGTTTTGCCTGATCTCTGGATTGTGTTGCCCAAAATCGAACCTTCTCAACCTTTTCTTTAGATTTAGAAACAAGCATTCCACCACCTGATGTTGTGATAATCTTATTCCCATTGAAGGAATACACACCATATTTCCCAAATGTTCCTGTCATTTGTCCTTTGTATGTTGTCCCTAAAGACTCGGCTGCATCTTCAATCAGCGTAACGCCATACTCATCACAGATCGCTTTTATCTTATCAATATCCGCAGATAAACCATATAGGTGAACAACAATTACAGCTTTTGTTTGAGGATATTTCTCCAATGCTTTTCTTAAATAGACTGGACTCATATTCCAGGTCTTTTCATCACTATCAATAAATACTGGAATTGCACCTTGATAGATAATTGGATTTGCTGTGGCGGAAAAAGTCAATGACTGGCATATCACAATATCATCTTTTTCTACTCCAGCTGCCTTCAAAGCTAAATGAATGGCAGCAGTCCCTGATGACAATGCCGCTGCATGATCTATACCGACCATTTCAGCTAATTCTGTTTCAAATTTATCAACATTTTCTCCAAGCGGTGCGATCCAGTTTGTATCAAAAGCTTTCTGTACAAATTTTTTTTCAAATCCTTCATCACTCATATGAGGAGAAGACAATAATATTCTATCTGACAAATTTCATCACCTCCCACTAATTACTCTGCCGGGAACCCCGACAACTTTTTCACTATCTTTTACATCTTTTAATACAACGGAGCCTGCCCCAATGATTGTTGCTTCTCCAATATGAATGTTCTGTATAATCTGACTACCTACACCAATTTCAGATTTACTTTTTATATGAACGTTCCCTGATACATTTACGGATGGATATAGTGCATTAAAATCTTTCATTTTAACATCGTGGCCAATCGTACAGCCTATATTAATCATATTAAAACCTCCAATAGCAATATCTGCTGTAAATGTTGTGTACGGCATAACGATATTTCCTTCACCAAACTCTACATTTATTCCAATAAGAGCTGTTGGATCAATCAAATTTGGAAACTCATAGCTTCCACAATACTTCTCAATGATTTTTTTATACACCTCAAATTTGAAATTAGGATTCGCTATTCCAAATGCAATACATGTTTCAGCAGGCATATTTTGAATATCTTTAATTTTTCCAAGTACGGATATTCCGCAAACTGTTTCACCGACTTTATTATCATCTAAAAAACCGAGCAATTCATATTCAGGGAGTCTTTCGGTTAAAAAAGCGACCTCTTTACCGTGTCCGCCAGCTCCGATAATGACCAATTGTTTCATTTTCAAATTCCTCACCTACTCGATTCATTTGCAAACTCTACTAATTTCCTGCTTATTTCTACTTTGTCTTCCGGCAACTGGCCAACAAAAGACATCACAGTATCAATTGAAAAACCGTTTACACTGCCAATAAATATTTTATCATAGACCTGTTCAGCATTCTTTTCTTTGCTTACCAGCAGTTCTTCATACAGCTTTTCTCCCGGACGAATACCTGTCTCAACAATTTTAATTTCATCTTGTTGATAGCCTGACAATTGAATCATTTTTTTTGCCAGATCATAGATTTTAACCGGCTCACCCATATCTAAAATAAAGAGTTCCCCGCCTCTTGCTAACGCTCCGGCTTGAATTACCAGACGGCTGGCTTCAGGAATGGTCATAAAGTAACGAGTCATTCGGAAATCTGTAACAGTTACCGGTCCACCTTGCTGAATCTGCTCTTCAAACACAGGGATAACACTTCCTCTGCTTCCAAGAACATTGCCAAATCGTACAGCACAAAATTTCGTATTACCTTCTTCGTTCATTCCTGTCACAATCATTTCAGCGATTCGTTTCGTCGCACCCATTACGTTTGGCGGATTAACAGCCTTATCCGTAGAAATCATAACGAATGTTTTAACCTGCTGCTCTTTAGCTGCTTCAGCTATGTTCTTCGTACCAAATACATTATTCTTCAATGCTTCCACAGGATTTTCTTCCATCAGAGGAACATGCTTATGCGCAGCTGCATGATACACAATATCCGGACGATACTGCTGCATTACATCCACAAGTCTTTGCTTGTCCTGGATATCTGCAATAATCGGAATAATTTCTATTGGCTGCTTTTCATACTTGCAAAATAATTCTCTGTGAATCAGATAAATTGAATTTTCACCATGTCCCAGCAGCAGTAATTGCTTAGGTTTAAATTTCATTATCTGTCGACAAATTTCCGAACCGATGGACCCGCCTGCTCCAGTAACCAAAATCACTTTATCTGTTATCTGCCCTTCCAGCTGATCTACATCCAGTTGAACTTCTTCCCTTCCAAGCAGATCAACAACATTGATCTTTTTCAAACCGGAAATAGTGATATTTCCCGAAGCAAGCTCTTCCAGCGCTGGCATGGCATTCACCGGCAATCCCAAAGGAGTAACAATATCCAAAATCCGCTGCAGCTCTTCTCTCTTCAAGGAAGGAATCGCCACTGTCAGCATTTCTATCCCATATTCTTTTACTAGTGTAGGAATAGATTCTGTATTTCCCAACACTCTGATTCCGCCTAAATACATACGGTATTTATCTGATGCATCATCAATGAAACCCACCACTTTAATATCTTTACTAGTTGATGAATTGCTCAAACTTGTCAGTAAAATTCGGCCGCCTTCTCCTGCACCGATAATCAAAGTCTTCCTTGCCTTCGAATCGGAGATATGCTTTCCATTCCTCTTCCATTCAACAATTAGACGCCATACCAACCGACTGGAAATAATCAAAAAGGTTGTAATCAGATACGCTAGGAATAATGTTCTTCGACTTTTTGAAAAGAGAATGATTACTTCAGCCAACCAGGCAATAGTCGTTGCAGAAAAAATCGCAATCATCTCTTTTAAATTAGTAAACCGATTTATCCGTGTGAATATATTAAAAATAAATCCTAGCGCTATGTAAAAAGCTAACTGTAGTACTGCGCTTAAAATCAAGATGTTGACAGTAATCTCAATATAGGGCGCCATATAAAAATAAGAAAAAATATTTGCCCCAACAATGATCAGAGAATCTATCAACAACAACAAAACTAATTTTTGTTTTCTACTCATCCCTTTTAGCCACTCTTTCTAAAACAATCGGAATTTCTTCCGCCTGATTTCTTTAAACGATAGAATATCTACTTCATCACCATTGAGCACATCTCGTGCACAGAATTCCATCGCAGTTACTTTTCTTTTCCCAAAATCATTTGCTATCTCTTCAAATGCCCGTTTCATAAAAAAGTTCCTTCTTCGCACATTATGTGCATCTGAGGCCATCATATGAACTAAATTATTCTCCACCATTTGTTTTGCCGTATTCTCAACTTCTCTTCCAAAGATACCGATATAACTGGGGGCAGTCATTTGTGTCAATGCACCCAGTTCAATAAATGGGATCAAACGGTTCGGGTCTTCAATAAACCTCTGATTCCGCTCTGGATGGACAATAATCGGACGATGTCCCATGGCAATCAAATCAAGGAAAAGACGTTCGGCATACACCGGAATTTCATTTGCAGGAAATTCTATTAACAAATATTTGTTATTTAAATCAACAAATAAAATTTTTCCTGCTTTGATCTGTTCTGGCAGATCGCCGCTGATACGGACTTCCTGACCTTCATACAGCGTAATGGGAATCTGTCTCATATCCAGCAGATTTTGCAACTGATGTACCCGTAAAATAACATTTTCTGCAGGATTGTCATACTTTCCATTATTGTGATGGGGAGTACATAGAAGATGCTCTATTCCCTGTGCTGCGGCTGACTCAGCCATTGCGACAGCATCTTCCACTGTTTGAGCTCCATCGTCGATTCCCGGTAAGATATGACAATGTAAATCAATCATCTGAACCCCTCCTGTTAATTAAAACATGTTAGCCGTAATAATAGCCCTGATCTGACGATTTTCTTGAACCATTATAAACAACGCCCAAAAGGTTGGCATCCACATAGTTCAGTAAATTCTTCGCCTTTTTCAACAAGTCTCTGTTAGTTACATTCTCTCTTGCAACAAGCACTGTGCCATCTACTTTTGAAGCCAAAACCTGCGCATCCGTAACTGTAACAATCGGAGGCATGTCAAATATGACTAAATCATAATTTCTTTCCAAAAGCTCCAGCAGTTTGCCCATTCTGACAGAGCCTAAAAGCTCTGAGGGATTTGGCGGCTTTGGACCGCTTGGCAGAACAGACAGATTAGGTACGCCGGAATTTTGGATAATTTGATCCAGGTTCACCTGTGGTCTCCCAAGAATATTGCTCAGCCCATCTGAATTTGAAAGGTTAAATGTTTTCGCTACTGTTGGTTTTCTCATATCTGCATCTGCCAGCAATACCCGCTTCCCCGAGCTCGCAAAAACCACAGCCAAATTCGCTGCTGTCGTGGATTTCCCCTCCCCGGGACCTGACGAAGTAATAACGAGGGTACGCATCTCTTGATCCATCATGGAATACTGAATATTTGTACGGATCGTCCGATATTGTTCTGATACAGGTGAAGCCTTATCTGCCAAAGTAATCAAACTTACACCTTGTTCACTGACTGAATTTTTATAGTTTCTTGTCATGTCTTCTCTCCTATACTCTTTTCCGTTTTCTGCGCAAAGGCTGATTATCAGATGGTTGGACATTTTCACTGAACTCCCTGTATTCTGCATTCTGATAGTCGGAATTAACAGCGGCTCTTGCAATTCTTACATTCAATTCTTTCGACGTCATATTTTGTACGGCACCTAAAAGAGGCAGCCCCAGGTCTTCTGTGATAAACGCTTCATCCTTCAATGTTCTATCAAAGAATTCCATAATAAATGCGAACAATATCCCCAGCATCAAACCGCCAACTAAACCGATGACCAAGTTCAACTTATTATTCGGAGAAACAGGAGTTGTATTTGCCGATGCATTTGAAATCACCGATATCTTGTCAACACTTAGTGTATTGTGCGCAGTTTCCTGAAAAACAGCAGTGATCTGATTTGCAATACGTTCGGATAAAATAGGATTATCTGTGGTCGAACTGATGGAAAACATCTGAGAGTTCTGAGATTGTTTTACCGACAGACTATTTTTCAATTCTGAAATCGAAACATCCTGATTGTATTCCTCTTTGATTTTTTGCTGAACTACATTTATGACTGTATCACTGGTAATCAGATCTTTATATGTATTAATCATCTGCAGGTTGGCATTAATATCATTGACATTGGTCGCTTCACTTTGTGGAAGCCGTACAATCAGCTGTGCTTGTGAACTGTATTTTGGCGTAATCACTAAAAAGGTTAATACACCTGCGGCACTGATACCAACAACCATGCAAAAAATAATTAATAACAGTCGTTTTTGTAAAATTCTAAAGATATCTTGTAAACTTATTATCTCTTCCATTATTTCCTCCTGATGATACATTAAAATAGTATATTTATAAATAAATGAACAACAAACTATTCGCCGAAATACCTTGTTGTTCCAATAAAAATTAGTTTTGCGCTAAAAACTCTTTGTAAGCTTCCTGCTCCCTGGTTTCTTCAATCATAAGCTTCTCGAAATCCCCATACATGAAATCAGCAATGGAACCTTTAATATAATGCGTAATCGTTGCATTACCTATTAATTCCATCCAGTATCCGCCGTCACTGTTTTCATGAACAACCGTCTTAACCAGCCCGCCTGCATTTCTCACCGTAATTCTCTGGTAAAATATTTTCGTATAAAGCAGTGTATACATCAAACTGCTGGCGCACATCGCTGTTCCGCAGGCACTTGTCAGTCCGACACCTCGTTCAAATGTACGCACAAACAATTCATTTTCTCTCAAAATTTCAACGAAGCTGACATTGATGCCATCGGGAAATATCGGATTTGTTCCATTTACATATGCAGCTATTCTTTCCAGCTCTCCGTTTTCCAATTCCTCATGATCTACAAATGCGATCATGTGGGGATTTGGAACTGATACCACAGAAAATTTGATTGTTTTTGACAGCTCCGGAATAATTTCATCAATTACTGTCTGCTGAGAATAATTCATGGGAACAGCTTCTTTCTCAAAGCTGACTGGAGAGATCTCCACTTGATAAGCAGGAACATCTTTTGAAAAGTCATCTGTTCTTCCGACTTTTAATTCTGCAAACATCGTCTCAACTGTAAAATATTCCTGATTGTACTTTTCAGTCAAATATCTTGCTACCGTTCTCAGACCGTTCCCGCACATACTCGCTTCACTGCCATCACTGTTAATGACCCGCATTTTCGCCAGACTTGTACCTTTGTTTACTTTCCCAACAAACAGAATGCCATCTGCGCCGCCCAATAGTCCGTTATTCCGATCACATAGTGATTTCCTCAACTGATCAACTTCTGTATGAACAAATGGCTCCGGCAAATCTATTTCATCCAAGATAAAAAAATCATTTTCAGAACCATGAACTTTCTGTAAAGTAACATCCATTTAAAGAAGCCTCCCTCTTAAAATTACACTCTAATTACTAGTATGCCATAAAAAAAAAGAGGAGAACAGTAATTTCTTTACTGATTCTCTCTTTTTTATGATCATTACACTTTTGTCTTAAATTTGTAATTATTTTGTAAAATATTTGTTTATTTTGTCCCAATTTATAACATTCCAGAATGCCGCAATATAATCCGGGCGTACATTTTTATATTTCAAGTAATATGCATGTTCCCAAACGTCCAATCCTAAAACAGGAGTTTTGCCTTTCATTAAAGGAGAATCTTGATTTGGTGTAGACATAATTTCAAGCTTGCCGTTATTAACAACCAGCCAAGCCCAACCAGAACCAAAACGTCCTGTAGCAGCTGCCTTGAATTCTTCTTTAAACGTATCAAAGCTTCCAAAAGCCTCATCAATTGCATCTTTAATCGCACCAGTCGGCTCACCGCCGCCATTTGGACTCATAATTTCCCAGAAGAATGAATGGTTCGCATGTCCGCCGCCGTTGTTTCTAACAGCTGTACGGATATCTTCAGGAATACTGTCAATTGCAGCGATTAATTCTTCTACAGATTTTTCACCAAGTTCAGGATATTTTTCAATCGCAGCATTTAAGTTTGTTACGTAAGTATTATGATGTTTATCATGATGCAAATGCATTGTTTCTGAATCGATATTTGGTTCCAATGCATCATAAGCATAAGGTAAATCAGGTAAAGTGTAAGTCATGGCAAATCTCCTCCAAAATCAATGTTTTAAATTCTCTACATCACTAAGCATATCAAATTTGACAGCAACCTTCAAAGTAATTGCCTGCAAGTTACAAGGAAATTTCATTATATTGTATTTAACGATCGTTTTTTGCTCAACGCTTAATTGAATAAGGCAGTTCGGTTAAAGATAATCTAGCCAAATTTTAATTGACGGTGTTTAAAGCTGCTTATATACATCTTGTTTATTTCGTTCAAAAAGTTGAGTTATCAATCTTTTCCTATTCTTAGCAATTTTTTAAACATTTTTATAGCACTTCTTTCTGCAGAATATGATAGTATAGTTTATTAGAAAATAAACTACTATTTCATGCATTTATTACTGAAGGATTGAACAGACAAAAATTTCGACATAAAGACAGCCTCTGTTTTTCATTTCTGAATAAACATTTAACAGAAAAAAACTCTGGCTGCAGAAAATTAATTCAGCTTTTGGAACAGCAAAGGAGAAAACAAAATGAGCAAGATTACCCATCGAAAAGATACACGTCCGGTAAAAGTAGGGGATTTAACGATTGGCGGAAGTAATGAATTATTCATTCAGAGTATGTGTACAACGAAAACACACGATATTGAAGGAACCGTTGCCCAAATTTTGGAACTGGAAGAGGCCGGCTGTCAGATCGTTCGTGTAGCAGTTCCAGATGAAGCTGCAGCCAACTCATTACAAGCTATTAAGGAACAGATTCATATTCCTTTAGTCGCTGACATTCATTTTGATTATCGTTTAGCCTTAAAAGCCATTGAACAAGGCGTTGATAAAATTCGAATCAACCCTGGAAATATCGGTCGAAAAGATCGAGTGGAAAAAGTTGTAACTGCCTGCAAAGCCAAAGGAATCCCTATTCGAATTGGTGTTAACGCTGGTTCACTGGAGAAGAAGTTTCTTCAGCAATATGGTTACCCAACTGCTGAAGCAATGGTTGCCAGTGCAAAAGAACATATTCAAATTCTGGAAGATCTGGACTTTTACGATATTATTGTTTCATTGAAAGCCAGCGACGTAAATCTTGCCATTGAAGCGTACAGCCTTGCTGCTGAAAGCTTTGACTATCCTTTACATTTGGGCATTACTGAAGCCGGCACCCAATTTTCAGGCGGAATCAAATCAGCTGCCGGTCTCGGCGCACTGCTTTCTCGTGGTATTGGAAATACCTGTCGTGTGTCTCTTTCAGCAAATCCTGTTGAAGAGATCAAAGTTGCCCGCGAAGTATTGAAGGCATTTGGTCTGGCCAGTAATGCAGCCACATTGATTTCCTGCCCTACCTGCGGACGAATTGAAATCGATCTGATTCCTATCGCAAATGAAATTGAAGCGTATATAGAAAAAATTAAAGCGCCGATTAAAGTTGCTGTTTTGGGATGTGCCGTGAATGGTCCCGGAGAAGCCCGCGAAGCGGACATTGGGATTGCCGGCGGACAGGGAAAAGGTATGCTCTTTAAAAAAGGAAAAATTATTCGAACCGTTCCAGAAGAAATCATGGTTGAAGAATTGAAAAAAGAAGTAGATCTGCTTGCTGCAGCATATGCACGCGGAGAAGAAATCTAAAAAAACGAATGAGGTTTATGTCTATGCTGGATGTAAATCTCATTTCTTTTTGTTCTCCTCAAACTTTGATACAATTGTAGCTTAGAGGAGCTGATTCATATGACAAAACCTGTTATCTATTTACAGGAAAAATTAAAACTGGAACAGATTGAGCAAATCAAAGCAGTCAGTAACGATTATTTAGTCATTGATTCTACTGACGAAGACACATCATTCAATAAAGAAGACATTGTCATCATGCTTGGCTGGAATCATTCATTTGGACCAGAGCTGTTAAAAAATCCAAACAGCAGACTAAAATGGGTACAGTCTATTTCCGCTGGCGTTGATTCTTTAGATCTCCAGACATTTTCGGAAAATGAGATTCTTCTGTCGAACGCCAGCGGGATTCATAAAATCTCGATTGCTGAGCATGTACTTGGCGTTCTGTTAGCTGAATTCAGAGGTCTGCGAAGAGCCATCAAGGCTAACTCTTGGACAAATCGGGAGGGTGAATTCAAACAGTTATCTGAACAAAATATGCTGATTGTCGGAACCGGACAGATTGGGCAGCAGCTGGCATCCTTCGCTCAAGCTATGAAAATAAGGACATACGGTATTAATTCGACCGGACATCCTGCTTCTGGCTTTTCGGAATGCTACTCGCAAAAAAATCTAAGTAAAATTGTCAAAGATATGGATATTGTTGTAAACATCCTCCCTCTCACAAACAAAACATATCATTTATATGACGAAGAAATGTTTCAGGCAATGAAAAAGGGTACCATTTTTGTGAATGTCGGTCGAGGACCATCTGTTAAAACAGAAGCACTCGTTGATGCTCTTCAGAGCAACCAGATCAGTTTTGCAGCATTAGACGTTTTCGAGAAGGAACCGCTGCCCGATAACCACCCATTCTGGACAATGGATAACGTTCTGATTACCTCTCATACATCAGGAATCACACCGAAGTTTAAACAGAAGCTGACGGACATATTTCTAACGAATCTTACGAGTTTCGTTGAAACAGGCAAGTTGAAAAAGAATCAGATCAACCTTGAAAAAGGCTATTAAATACAAAAAAATTAAACTTTTTTGAACTTAAAACGAGTCTGGTCAGAAATAGTTCCCAGACTTAGAACTTTTGAAAAATTTAAGTACATGGCAGAACAGAGGTAAAAAGCTTTTTTGTTGACTGCGGTTACTCGGCATATTTAAGAGCTTCCCAGTGAGACGGGTAAATGCAGGAGCAAAGTTCTTCGTGCGACGAGTAACCGCAGGAGCAGAGTTCTTCGTGCGACGAGTAACCGCAGGAGCAAGCTTTTCGTGCGACGAGTAACCGCAGGAGCAAGCTTTTCGTGCGACGAGTAACCGCAGGAGCAAGCTTTTCGTGCGACGAGTAACCGCAGGAGCAGAAGTCTTCTGCCCCAAGAACCAAGTAGGTATCAATTCACAGCTATTCATTTTATGAATAGTGTTCCTTGACAATTTTCGGATATTCCGACTTGTTGTCATAAATCACTACAATTGACTTGTCAGAGTAGATGATGCATGTTACCTGCTGAGTGCTTGGAGCTGAACACTTCTGTCCTTACCTCTTTATTTATCATTATCCTTTTCTGTCTCTTTAACAATAAAGACCGGTCGTTTTTTTGTTTCCATAAATATTTTTCCGATATATTTACCGATGATACCTAAGCATAAAAGCTGCAGTCCTCCAACAAAAAGAAAGATACAAACCATGGAAGGCCAGCCACTTGTCGGATCGCCATACATCAATGTTCGAAATAAAATAACCATCATCGTAATGACTGAACCAATACAGGAAAATGCCCCAATGTAAGAGGCGATATTTAAAGGCACCTCAGAAAAATTGATAATTCCATCAATCGAATAACTTAACAGGCTCCAAAATGACCATGTTGTTTCTCCAGCCACCCGTTCTCTATTTTCGTAAGATAAATACTTTGTATTATAGCCAACCCAACTGAAAATCCCTTTTGAAAAGCGATTGTACTCCGTTAATTCCAAAATACTGTCAACCATCTGTCTCGTCATCAGACGAAAATCTCTGGCACCGTCTACCATCTCCGTCTCACCGATTCTATTAATCAGCTTATAAAATAGTCGGGCAAAAAAGCTTCGAATTGCCGGCTCTCCATCTCTTGTTGTTCTTCTGGTTCCAACACAGTCAATATCTTCCGTTTCAATCATCTGAACCATCTGCGGCAGCAAATCCGGAGGATCCTGAAGGTCTGCATCCATCACTGTAATTAAGTCTCCTTTTGCAGCCTGCAATCCTGCAAACAACCCCGCCTCTTTCCCAAAATTTCTCGAAAAAGACAAATATCTCACTCGGTCAGGATATTGCTTATGCAACGCTCTCAGACAAGCAAGCGTACGATCTTTGGACCCATCATTGACAAATATATATTCAATCTCATGCGTGAGCTGTTCTCTAATATTTTCTACCTCTTTAAAAAAAGAAGGAATTGCTTCCTCCTCATTGTAACAGGGAACAACAATTGATATCATCCTTTTTCCTCCCATTGAATTTCTGTTTCCTAATTATATCATATTATGCTTTTCCCGAACAACGGGCATTAAATAACAGACTACCTTTTATTGAAATAAAGATAACTAGCAATAAAATTTAAAATAACCGAACATTTTCTAGATTTTTTATTTATAAAAAAACATAAATATTCAAAAATTCTCTTGTAATTCTGATTTTCCCTGTTTATTATGTTGTTAATAGGGTCGGAAAAATTTTTAACTACCCAACTTCACCGCAAAGGAGATAATTATGCTAGAAACGATTGCTTTAGATGACTTCGCTCGAAAAAAGTTATCCATGTTTCATCAGTTGTTGGAATTGGATGATGGTATTTATTCCACTCGCCACTTCAAACAATTTACTGAACTTTCATACGCCAGACTAGTATCCTTGTTCGCTGAAATGAACGATGATCTAAATCAACAATCTAATATAGCTTTATTGACTGATGAAGGAAAAATCATGATAGAAAAAGAAGCGCTTATTCAAATTTCTTATGAACAGTACCTATTTCAGAAAAGCATTGCGTATAAATTTTTATTTGCTTCACTTTTTGAAAAGAATTATCGGCTTGAAGATTTTTGTGAAAAAAATTTCATAAGCCGTGCCTCTGCCCTGAGAAAACTGCAGCCGCTCATTAGCTATATTAAAAAGTTCGATATCAATATCAACTGCTCAAAAATGAAAATAACAGGAAATGAAGCAACCATTCGTATCCTCTATTTTAACTTTTTTTGGCTGACTTCTTTTGGAGAAGATTTTTTCACCGTTTTAAATGAAGAAAGACGTGGACTTGAATTATTTGATTCTGAAGACAAACAATGGATGACTTATGTTGAACCTAGACAATGGTTTTTATTAATCTCAATCAATCGCCTGCGTATAGAAAAAGGCTTCTATTTGGGAGTGACACCATTTGATCAGCTGATTTATCCGGAAACAAATTTCTCTTTTTTAGAGGAACTGAGGGTACGTGGCGTTACTGAAAAACATCGTTTAAGAGAACGTGATTTTCTGTCGTACATGCTGTTTTACTGGAACCCGTTCTTGCACGCTAATGATCCACGACTCACCTATGTAAAATCTTATATGCTTGATAAGCACCATCCGTTAGGTGAGCTAATCAATCAATTTCAAACATTTTATATGGGGTTCCTTGATGGAATAACTCTAAGTGAAGAGGAATCGGACTTATTACACGCTAATATTTTCACAACATTCCTAAATCACGCCAGTCGTGAAGCTTCACTGCCCTTATCAGTTGACTTTTCCTATGAACTTTTTAAGAGGAATCATCCGCTGTTTGATCCATTGTACGAAAAGATTCAAGATTATTTAGTGAAGGCTTCCCAAAAATCTCAGTATATTTGGATTAATAATTGTTTGGATCATTTAGTTTACAGTTGTACATTATTTTTACTGCCTTTCTATGAAAAGAGTAAAAATAATCATCAGCTGCATGTAGGCGTCATTCTTTTTCAGAATGCGATGGTCTCACAATCCCTTTCTAGATTTTTAGCCAAGATTCCTTTTGTTCAAGCCGAACTAATTACGTCCTCTGCAAAGGAGGAATATGATTTTTACATAGCCACCTCTCCCTTGCTTTTATCAAAGAATACACGAAGAAAGGGTAACTTTAAACTGATTGCCTTAAATGAAATGGAGAATTATCAGGCCATTCTTCTATCCAGCCTGCTGGAAAAATATGAAGAAAAAGTAAATACATTTATGGCTGGCTGAGTAGGTGGAAATAGATACATATACACAAAAAGGGCCTGTGACATTAGTATGTCTGAGACCCCTAAATCCACATAAACAGTGTTCCAGTCTTTGTATGATCCGAGCATTCTTACTTGCCCTTCAGACATGTGACGAGCATTCGTAGAAGCGTAGGAACAAAGCCCCTCCATGCTTCGAGGATCGGAACGAATCTTCAATTCTTAGCGGCTCTGCCGTTTAGAAATTGATGAGATCGAAACGAAGTGTAGTGTAGTGAGAACCGAGGATGCAGAAAAACGGATACAGTGTAATGTTTTGTCTCGAGAATCGTTAGACTCGTAGAGACAGCAGTTCTTCTACGCTACGCATACAGTTCTACTACATCAAGTGAGCTAGTTTCATTCAAGGAATACTTACCGAAACTACGCATACCATTCTGCTAAAGTACGAATATAAGCAGAAGTGGCAAAGTAGAACTAGCACTGGTCGGTCCTAAACTGTGCCGAGTAATCGCAGGCAACATCTCGGAAATAAGTCGAACGATACTGAAAATATGAGTAGCTTCATGAAGGTATCCATTCACAGCTATTCATTTTATAAATAGTGTTCCTTGACAATTTTCGTATATTCCGACTTATTGACATAAATCACTACGATTGACTTGTCAGAGTAGCTGATGCATGTTACCTACTTGGTTCTTGAGGCAGAACACTTCTTATACGCAGGTTCTGTAACCTAATGATCGGTGCAGATCTTTTTGTGCAACGAGTAACCGCAGGAGCAAGCTTTTTGTGCGACGAGTAACCGCAGGAGCAAGCTTTTTGTGCGACGAGTAACCGCAGGAGCAAATAAGTAGAACGATCTAGTTTGTCCCTCAAGGTTAACTTGGAGAAGAACCTCAATAAGCGATCGACCTACAAGCTCTTCTGTCCTCTTTAGTATGACAGGAAATAGCATGTAGGTTGATCGTTTTTTATTTTCATTCTGTTTGGTGTGGGCGATAGCCCTCATGAGTATTTGTCACAAACTCTTTTTACACGTTAAAGTCTTTGTTCTTTTCAAATAAATATTTCGGCTCATCCAGCTTCTCATCATAATCAACAACCAGATCATAGCCCTTGAAAAACCAGTCATCCGACTCCTCTACAAAATAACGGCGCCCCTCTACATCTGTCTCAACCAGAGGTGTTTCAGGAGCTTCCACAGATAATCCTACTGAAAATCCTTCATGAACATCCGTTTTCCCATAAACCTTTCCATAAAAACGAATGCCTTTTCCGGATTCAAGATCAATTTCTTCCTCAAACCACTGCTGAGCTTGCGGTGTAACAGTTAATTTCATCTCTATTCCCTCCCTACCTGAACATTGTAGCATAGAAGGGATTGTTTCCTAACAGAAAGTGCTTATTGACTCATTTTTTCATCCAGTAAATCCACATCAGCAGTGTTGCCGATTACTAGTAGATTATCATTTTCCTGAACGATTTCTTCTGCAGCCGGAGATGCAATGACTTCTGTTTGTGAACGTCGTATTGCAACCACAGTTAAACCAAACCTTTGACGAAAATTTAATTCAGCTAGGGTCTTATTATAAAATTTTGGATTTGACACATGAACTTCTGCCAAAGAAAATTCATTGGAAAGATCAATATAGTCCAGTATATTTCTTGAAACAAGCTTATGTGCTAACCGGATTCCCATATCCCGTTCCGGATGAACAACAGTATCAGCACCGATTTTTTCCAAAACGCGTGCATGATAGGAATTCACTGCCTTGGCAAGAACATTGGCTACGCCCAGTTCCTTCACCATAAGGGTCACGAGAATGCTCGCCTGAATATCTTCACCAATTGCAACAATAACATGGTCAAAGTTTCGAATCCCCAATGAACGCAGGGTCATTTCATCCTGCGCATTAGCAACAACAGCATGTGTTGCAATATTCATATATTCGTTTACACGGTCTTCATTACTATCAATAGCCAATACCTCTTGACCGGATTCCACCAAAGTCTGACAGATACTGCCGCCAAATCGCCCTAACCCAATTACTGCAAAATTTTGTTTCATGATTGTCGTCTGCTCCTAATAATAGATTTACCCTATGTACAGCAGCTAATGATTACTCATTGTCACTGCAAAATTGCTTTTAAACAGTCTAAAACAAATCCTCTTAAGATATTATTTTGTCAGCTGATGTTGGAATGCATAAATGGTTGCTTGTGTCCGATCATCCACGTCTAGTTTGGCCAGAATATTGGAAACATGGGTTTTTACTGTTTTCAGTGTAATAAACAGCTCATCCGCAATTTCCTGATTACTTTTACCTTTCGCAATCAGCAATAAAATTTCAAATTCACGATTCGTCAGATCATCATGTAACACCGGCTCTTGTTTTTTTATCAGCCGCTCCATCATTTTTGTTGTTACTTCCGGTTCCAATACACGCTCACCGCGGAATGTCGCTCGAATGGCATCTGCAATCTCATGCGCTGTTGATGTTTTCAGGAGATATCCGGCTGCTCCGGCTTCAATAGCAGGATAAACCTTCTCGTCATCTATAAAACTGGTGACAATAATAATTTTGGCTTTCGGCCAGTCTTTTAAAATTGCTTTTGTTGATTCGATTCCATCCATTTCGTCCATGACCAGATCCATTAAGATTACATCCGGCCTCAGTTCCAATGCTTTTTCGTAACCGATTTTTCCATTCTCCGCCTCACCAATCACTTCAATATCCTCTTGAATAGATAAGTAGGAAGAAACACCTAAACGCACCATTTCATGGTCATCTACCAACATTACTTTGATCATCTGCAAGTTCCTCCTTAATAACGGGTACCTTAATCTCCACGCTTGTTCCCTGTCCTTTAAAGCTGATAATTTTTATTATGCCGCCCATACCGGCAACACGTTCGCGAATGTTCTTTAGCCCATAGCTTCCGGCCTTATTCTCATTTTCATTCATATCAAAACCGACACCGTCATCCACTAATCTCAACAAAACATTTTCACCTACCTGATGCAGATAGACTTCCAGTTCCTTGGCTTTCGCATGACGCAGTGTATTCGATAAAAGCTCCTGAACAATCCGAAACAGATGATCCTCGATATTGTTATTCAAACAAACATCTTCAACATCCCATGTCAGTTCAATTTTAATTTTGGTCTTCAGTTCTGTAAGCAGTTGTTCAATTCCTTTTTTCAAGCTCTTTCCTTCAAGGTTCACTGGTCTCAAATGGAGCAGCAATGCTCTCATTTCAGATTGAGAAGCATTAATCACATCGCCGACAATTGCCATTTGTTTTTTTACTGCTTCTGATGTGCCGTTCTTTTGTGCCTGTTCATTCAATGCAGAAATCATCATCATTGCACCAAATAATTGCTGACTGACTGAATCGTGTAATTCCCTTGCCAGTCTATGACGTTCTGCTTCCAGAATTTCTTCTCTGGTCTCTCCATCTACCAGTTGAGGCCGACTGTTAAGCTGTTGCAGCTCTTTTGACATATCAACCAGCTTTTCACGAACTTTTCGAATATCATCATCAATATCACCAATATAGCTGTCATTCTCTGCATGAGCAATCTGTTTTACCAACAGCGGACTATCATAATTTCCTGCTACCAGCAAACGCAGCTTTTCTTCAATTCTACCATATTGTGCCTTCTGAACAATAGTGATTAACACAAAAGTCAACAGTCCCACCAGCAGAGAAATCAGCAAAATATGGAAAAAAATCGGAATATAGAATACCTTTCTACGGAAAAGCTCCATCAACCAGTCTTTTTGGTTGATGGAATAAAGATATGAATATAGGGTAAAAAGTACGACTAAAAAAGTACTGAACGCTGTATACAGCGCAATCATCTGTCTGGAGATTTTCCCAGCCATCATACACGAATCACCTCAACATCCCCCACCAAGGTATTTGTAAGGATTTTCAAGCGTCTTGGATTGCTGTCGTAACTGTCGCTGTATACTTTCAGAGATTCGTTTTTCAGATGATATTTTTCATTCTCAAATGTTACATTCCCCAAAAAGGTTGAATGTTCCAACAGGATATCTACACCAAGAGGAACTAGAACTCGGGTGCGTCCAAATCCTTTTCTTACTATAATGACATTATCGTCTTTCGGCAATAATGTGTTACCTAAATCAATAATTGTATCTCCGGAGAGAATATCTATGTTTATATCATCCCATTCGTACACGTTACTGCCAATCCGTTCATTGGCAAACCAAGGTCGTTTGAACCTGCGGCCGTTTTTACTTTCAACATTAGTTGTTTCGATAATCATCATTTGCTTTTTCTTCCACGGTGCCCGCTGAGTAAGGTCAATTCCTGAAATCTCCACACCTCTGAGTCCAATAAAAAGAATGGCGAAAACCACCATCAACCACACTGCCGGACTGTTAATCAGACTAATGAAAATTAGGATGATTCCCGTAACTAAAACAAAATTGATGAGTCCGCTTTTATGCCCTCTTCTTCTTGCTGAAAAAAAGACGCTTAAAACACCCAATATCAGTAAAATAAGAAGTGGTGTATTATGTATAATCTGCCATAGAGCAAAGACAAACAGCAATGCTTCTACCAGAATAAAGGATCTCCATGGGTTATTCATTTTATTTTCCCCCTTTCTATCAACAGTATATCTTTAATTCAACTTTAATAGTAGTTGCTTTGGAAGGATTTTACTATAGGTCTTTAGCCCGAATTTTAACTGAATACAAGCAGAATAGAGGACTTTTCAAAATTTTACCCGGCTGCTTCAAACACTCAGACCAATATTCAATCACGCTTTTCTACGCTGCAATTTATAACTCTGTATTTTATGACTATTGATGAGTTGCACCAATGTGCACTAACAATGAACATAATATGACCGCTAAAATAATAAGACAAAAAATATCCCCTAGGCTAATTTAATATAAACCAAAAGGGACTATGACATAAGTATGCCTAAGTCCCCTAAAGCTGAGTAAACAGTGTTCCAATCTTTGTATGATCCGAGCATTTGTAAGAAACGTAGGAACACGTTCTTACATGTCCTTCAGACATGCTTCGAGGATCGAAACGAAGTCCTTCAATTCTTAGTGGCTTTGCCATTTAGAAATTGATGAGATCGAAATGAAGTGTAGTGTATTGTTTTGTCTTGAGAACCGTTAGACTCGTAGAGACAGCAGTTCTTCTACGCTACGCATACATACTACATCAAGTGAGCTAGTTTCATTCAAGGAATACTTATCGAAACTACGCATACCATTCTGCTAAAGTACAAATATAAGCAGAAGTGGCAAAGTAGAACTGGTATCTCGGAAATAAGTCGAACACTCTCAAAAATACGGAAAGCTCCAAGTAGATATCAATCCACAGCTATTCATTTTATGACTAGTGTTCCTTGACAATCTTCGTATATTCCGACTTATTGACATAAATCACTATGATTGACTTGTCAGAGTAGATGATGCATGTTACCTACTTGGTTCTTAAGAAGGAACACTTCTGCTCCTGCGATTACTCGTCGCACAAAAAGCTTGCTCCTGCGGTTACTCGTCGCACAAAGAACTTGCTCCTGCGGTTACTCGTCGCACAAAAAGCTTGCTCCTGCGGTTACTCGTCGCACAAAAAACTTGCTCCTGCGGTTACTCGTCGCATGTAGACATTTGCTCCTGCGAGTTCTCGTCGCATGAAGAAGCTTTATCACTACCTCTAAACATAATCTCCTAGCTCACTTTTGTGATCTTGACTTGCATATCTCCACCTGGAGTCGAAATTGTGACTTCGTCTCCCAGATATTTTCCAATCAATGCCTGTGCAATTGGTGAATCATTTGAAATTTTTCCAGAAAAAGGATCTGCCTCGGCACTTCCGACAATCGTATATTCTTCTTCTTCTCCATCAGGCAATTCAATAAATGTGACTGTTTTACCAATAGATACTTCATCAGAATCAACGCCATCGTTGTCAATGATCTCTGCAAAACGAATCATATTTTCCAGCGTTGTAATTCTTCCCTCTACAAAGGCTTGTTCATCCTTTGCAGATTCATATTCAGAGTTCTCAGACAGGTCACCGAAGCTGCGCGCAATTTTAATACGCTCAACAATTTCTTTTCGTTTAACTGTTTTTAATTCCTCCAACTCCTGCTCTAATTTCTCTTTTCCTTCAAGCGTCATAGGAAATACTTTTTCTACCATAATAATTCTCCCTTACGAACTTACTACAATCTATCATGTACCATTCTGTGTTCCCCCAAAATATGGGGGTTATCAGTAATCCACAAAAGATTACCACGGTTTTCTAAAATTGTAAATAAGAATCCATTAATTTTTTAATTTTCGTTACTTAACATTCTAACGCTTTCATAAATATACCAAAGCGAAACGAGCCACACCATAATAGTCTGACTCGTAAAATATTACTCCAAATCTTGAATTAATCACTTTTTTCGGTACTGTTGTTTACATATTTGTCTACGAATTCCTGATGTTCTTCATAGGTTTCTGCAAAATAAACTTTTCCGGTTTTTATATCTGCTACAAAATAAAAATAGCTGTTTTCTTCCGGGTTCAGTACTGCTGCTATTGCCTGTTCACTTGGACTATCCATTGGTCCTGGACCATATCCGGTATTTCTATACAGGTTGTATGGCGAATCTACTTCAAGATCTTTGTAGGTCACTAACTCTTTATGTTCTCCTAAAGCATAGAGAATAGAAATATCTGACTGTAAAGGCATATTGGCTGCAATCCGGTTAAAGAAGACCTGAGCAATTTTTCTGCGATCGCTTTCCTCCACCCCTTCTTTTTCAACCAAGGAAGCCAATGTCAGAACTTGCTGATTGGTCATTCCTTTTGCATTAACTGCTGCTGCATATTCGCCAATTACACTGTCTGTTTTTGCAATCATCTGATCTACAAAGTCTTCCAAGGATACGTCTTTATAGTAATCATAGGTTGCAGGGAACAGGTATCCTTCCAGCCGATATCTTACACCTTCTGCTTCTGCTGCACTTCCAAGCAAATCCGGATATTTGGCAAGCATTGCATTGAAGTAGTCTTCGTTCTGCATCAATGCAATAAAATCATCTTTTTTGTAATCAGTATTTTCTTTTATTGCATCTCCGATTTTATCAATATCGTATCCTTCAGGAACAGTTACTTTCCCGTCAGCGATCTGCATTGGTTCCGCTGTTCCGCCTTCTCTAAGCAATCCGCCTACTTCATCCAATGTCATATTTGGAGACATTTGATAATAACCGGCCTGAAAATCTGCTAAATTCTTAAACTTAATATAGTAGTTAAAAACCATTCCGCTTTTAATTACTTTATTTTCCTCAAGAATAGCAGCAATTTGCTTATTTGAAGAACCCGCTGGAATATAGACCTGTACTAGATTATTGTCGTTTTTATCTAATGGCTGCAGCCCTTCATCTACATATTTATAGAAGGTAAATCCAAAAATTGCAATCACTAAAATCAAAACAGAAATTACCAGCAGCACAATACGATTTACTAGGCGATCTTCTTTTTTCCGGGTGCGTTTGAAAGAATCCGCTCTATTGTCTTTATTTTCAGAAGTACGATGCTGCTCATCGTCATTACTGTTATTTATTGGTTGTTGCTCAAATCCCTGTGAAGCTTCTACTCTTGAATAGCTTTGAGGAGCTTCTTGTTGATTAGACTCCCAATCAGATGAGCCAGAGGTATTTACTTGAGAATGCTCCTCACTCTGATTCTGATATTCATTTCCAGAAGAAGACATGTGATCATCCTCACTGCCGTCAACTCTCATCGAGCGTAGAATCTGCTCTTTGAAGGAAGAATCAGAATGATCTTGATTATTTTGGTTATCGTTTGCCAAAATTAATCCTCCTTACTTTCTACATAACTTCTATTAACTCCAACCATTATACATGAAAGTCTTTAAAAATTAAACTTTTTTAGAAAATTGTCTGATAACTTATAATTCTTTTACAATTTTAGATGAAAAAAAAACAAGATAGGAAAATTACTCTCCCTGTCTTGTTAAATAACCGGTCATTATCCCTTATTCAGCACTTAATGCCGCCATTGTAATATAGTTGTATGGTTGATTAAAGTGCGGCAGGAAGAAGATATCCAACAATTTCAGCTTATCAATTGTTACACTTTCCTCCACCGCCAGCGAGAACATATGAATTCCCATTGAAATATCTGTGTAAGAGGCCATTTGGGCACCAACTACTCGACGGGATTCTTCTTCATAAACGATACGGATTTTCACTGTATTGTTTTCTGACATAAATCCTGGTTTTTGTGTATCTTCAAATTCTGTATATTTCACTTTAAATCCGGCTTTTTCAGCTTCCTGAACAGTCAGCCCTGTAGATACCATGTTATAGCCGAAGATGGAAATTCCGTTCGAGCCCTGTACACCAATTGCTTCAAGAGGTGTGCCTGCAACATTATGCGCACCGACAATGCCTGAACGAACTGCATTTGTTGCCAAAGCAATATACGTTGTATCTTGAACTGCGTTGGAATAAATAGTTGCACAGTCTCCCACAGCATATACGTCTGGATCACTTGTCTGCTGATGATTATCCACCAAATATGCGCCATTGATAAACAGCTTCAAATGATCTTTGCCAAGCTGATTATTTGGCTTAAAGCCAATTGCGTTAATCACCAGATCAACCGGATATTCCCCTTTGTCTGTCACAATTGCTTCTACTTTGTCTGTCCCCTTATATTCTTTTGCCAGTTCATTGTAATGGAGTTCAATCCCATTGTCTGACAGCACCTTATCCATATCGTCTGTAAACCATTTATCATAGTAATTAGGCAGACACCGTTCTTCTGCATCGAATAAAAGAACATTTTTTCCACGGCGTTTCGCTGCTTCTGCAATTTCCACTCCGATATAACCTGCACCAATGACTGCAACAGTATTAATTTCAGATTGCGCCATAGCTGCATCTACTGTCTGTCCATCCTGAAAAAGCTTTAAGAATTCAACATTTTTTAAATCTTTTCCCGGAATATTGGGAGAAATAGGTGCCGAGCCTGTTGCCAAAATAACTTTATCGTAAGCTTCAGCAAATTCTGATCCATCCTTTTTCTTACAGTAAACAACTTTTTTATCAAAATCAATTTTATCAACCGTTGTTTCCATATGAATGGTTGCACCTTTAGCTTCAAACTCTTCTTTCTTCGTATAAAAAAGATTTTCAAAAGAATCAATCTGACGACCTACCCAAAGAGCTGTTCCACACCCTAAATAACTCAAGTTTGTGTTCCGATCAATCATTACGACTTCCTGATCCTTGTAGTTGTCCAACAGTGTGTTTGCCGCTGCTATCCCTGCATGATTTGCTCCAACAATGATTGTTTTTGACATAAAAATCCCCTCCATTTCATAATAAGTACTGTTATTCCATTATACCGCAATGTAAGGGGTTACGCTCATCAAATTATCTAAAATTCCTCAAAAACTTTGAGAGATAGCGCACAAATTATTGATTTTTAGGAGAAACCTTCAAGTAAAGAAGGACTAAAAAAAAATAATTTCAAAAAAAGGATATAATTTTCTTTAAATAGCTAGTAAAATAGAGATACTGTAAAAGGAGGAAATTAAAAATGAAACTAAAAAGAATTGGGTTAGGTATTCTAACTGCTGCCTTTGTTTTTACATTGGTCGGCTGCAGCAATGATCCGCAAAAAGAGTTTGTAGATGCACTATATTCTACAGAACAGAGTACATTCAATGCTGCAAAATTTGAAATGAGCATTGACAATATTGATTTTTCAAGTGATGAAGACGACAGTGCCTATACTGCCATGATGGTCAGTCAGTTGGAAAATATTACAGTTGACGGCAGTTATGCTTTGAATCAGGATGATGAAACAATGGAAATGGAGATGAACCTGAACGCTTTGGGTCAAACACTGCCATTACAATTTGTCATTCAAAAAGAGAAAATGTATTTATCTGCAAGCTTTTTCTCAGGTGCTGTAGATATAGCCAACGCACTACAGTATCCGATTGACATCAGTGCTTCTGATCTAAAAAAACTGGATGGCAAATATATTGATGTTGGTGAGGTCGGTTCAGAATTTACCGATGGTGCATCCAGCAGCTCTGACGTTGCTGCAGCTGCCGGCACAGTAAACGATAAAGAACTACAGGATAAACTGCGTAAATTGATGGAGTCATTTGATAAAAAGACCTTTACTAAAAAGGATGATGTAATTACACATATATTCACTAAAAAAGAGATCACTCAAATTGCAGAAGTAATTATGGAATCTTTGGAAGAGAGCAAATCAGGAAAAACAGATAAGTCATCCGTTGATATTACGGAGATGTTCTCAGAAGGACTTGAAGACCTTTCTGTAGAACTCAGTATCAACACAAAGAGCAGTGCGATGTCTTATAAATTTAATATGGTTATTAAAGACGAAACTACAGATATGGACTTGACTCTGTCCATGAAAATGACTCCTCAAAAAAATACTGAAAAAATTAGTGTGCCTTCTAAAAAGAATGTTCTGACTACGGATGAATTTGATGCGATCATCAGCTCTATTTATGGTTCTGCTATGGGAAGATCAGCTGATTCAAGTTACTACGATGACCTCTATGGAGATCTTTATGAAGATGAAGATTATGCATTTACCGACGAGGAATTTGACCAGCTGATTGAATCAATTGAGATGTATCCTGAAGAAATTACACAGGAGGATGCCAATGAATTGCGGGACAGCGGTTCTCTGATTTTCAGTAAAGATCAGATGAAACGCTTAAATGAAGCATTAGATAAGGCGTTACTATAAAGAGCATACAACAAAAAGACTGGCAAAGTCATATACAAACTTGACACAGCCGGTCTTTTTTCATTAAAATCTACAATTCTACATTTAGGAGACAAAATTTATTATAAAAAACTGCGAGTTTTTAAAGCCGTCCGGAGGGCATTTCCAAATGAATACCACAGATTATTACGAAAAGATACAAAAAATACAAGTGCACAAGACCAGTGAGTTTCGGTACCAGAAATTTACTGCAATTTCCAATCAAATTTTTTCTCAGGAAAATAGTCTGGAGATTATCGTTGAGCTTTCAGAGAAACTGGCAGGAATTCCTACAGAACTGCTCCTACTGCAAAGTCTTCCACATTTTATGAATTTTACGTTTGATCATTACCAAAAGCTCTACCAGCTTCTGGAGAACAAAGAACTGGCTGTTTATCGTATTTCTCGTTTTCTGCTTACCTATGGAAATGCCAGTATGGAACAATTAGCATCCTTCGGTATGGATTCGAATATTACTATTCCCAAACCTGTTCATCTATTTTTAAGTAACAGTCAGACAACAGATGAGCATACAAAATTAAAAATGCTTTGTGCAATGCAAAATGTTTCGCTTACGGATGTATTAGCGTTCCAGAAGAAGCTTGCAACGTACAAGTAAATTTTTTCAGTCACGCCCTAGTGTATTGACCGAATTAAACCTAAGTGATACTTTTAATCCAAGAAACGTGCAGCCAGCACGGGAGCAACTCGGCAAAAAATGCCGATTTCATCCCTAACTGGAGTCAAACTAGCTATAAAAATTATAGAAACAGCTGCTAAATCGAGTCAAATCAGCTGTAACGATCCTTGTAAAACAGCTGTTATTTCCCTTTGACACTTCGGAAATTCTTGACCATTCAATCTTTTCGTTTTTCACTAACTCAAACATAGCTCCCATCATTTCTTGATAGGAGAACTTTCTCCTACCAGATTGCTCTTATTTAACAGCAATAGAGTGGATGAATGTACGGACAAAACATTAGGGTGTGTCTGAAAACTCAAGCGGCGAATATTTTGATGATTTATATAGAACTCATCGTCATAAATACTCGCTTATGAACCACATAAGCTGCGTTTTCTTCCTTGATTTCAACAAAAATCACTGAAAAATTCGAATGCCACTAACTTTTCAGACACGCCCTAGTTACTCATATAACTGCTTCGTTGAATATTTATTCTGCTTGAGACAGCCACTCATAAATCTTCAGCGGTGTTTTTGCCAAGTATATTGTTCCAGCCTTCATCAATTCTTCTGCATCCCCATAGCCGTAAAGCACGCCTAAGCCGGGAAGCCCGTTTTCTTCTGCTCCCAGAATGTCGTGCTCTCTGTCGCCAATCATTAGAGCCCTTTTTCTCTCAATCATCCCATTTTCCAGAGCATAATGAATAACATCTGCTTTTTTAGTTCTGCTGCTGTCCATACTGGCCCCATAAATCTCTTTAAAATAGCCTGATAAGTCAAAATAGTCTAAAATTTTTCTGGCAAATTCTTCCGGCTTAGAGGTAGCAACGTACAGCTGACAACCTTTATCCCGCAATGTTTCCAGCAGTTCCTGTACTCCTTCATACACAACATTTTCAAAAAGCCCTTTCTCTCTGAAATACTCGCGATAATACTGCACAGCTTTATCAGCATCTTTTTCAGTCAATTCAAATTTTTTTATAAAGGATTCTTTTAGAGGTGGGCCTATAAACGGAAATAATTCACTCTGTTTCGGTACTTCCATCTCCATTTTCTCCAGTGCATAAGTCACAGAATTCAGAATACCCTCTCCTGAGTCTGTCAGTGTACCATCCAAATCAAATAAAATCGTATCGTATTTCATTGGTTTCCCTCCTTTTTCTTTCTTATCCTAGCATACTTTTCATTAAGGAACGATATCAGCTCGAAAGAAAGTCGTATCAGTTGCTTTTATTCAGGTTAGCTCTTATACTTACTTTTAGTAAGTTCGTTATTTTTAATAAAAAAATACATTTGGAGGGTTTACCTATGGATACAAAAATTAGAGGATTACATCATGTTACTGCAATGACTTCAAGTGCTGAGAAAATTTACCGCTTCTTTACAGATATTTTAGGTCTGCGTTTAATAAAGAAAACCATCAATCAGGATGATATTGAAACCTATCACTTATATTTTACTGATGATTTAGGGAGTGCCGGAACAGATATGACCTTTTTTGATTTTCCCGGAATTGTCAAAGGAACAAAAGGAACAGATTCCATTTCAAAAACTTCATTCCGTGTAAAGAATGATGAAGCATTAAGCTATTGGATTGACCGCTTCAACAAATATAAGGTGGAGCATGGTGAACTGCAGGAACGCTTCGGCAGAAAATATGTAGAATTTGAAGATTTTGATGAACAGCGTTATCAGTTGATTTCAGACGAAAATGATCATGGCACAGCCCCCGGCACTCCATGGAAAAATACCGATGTACCGGTAGAGTATGCTATTATTGGCTTAGGACCTGCTTTTGTAACCGTTGAAAATTTTGAACATATGCAAACCGTTTTAGTTGATGTATTGGATTTTCAGTTAACAGGTGCGGAAGGCAGCTTTCATCTTTTTGAGGTTGGCGACGGCGGTAATGGCGGCAGTATCATTGTGGAGCATCGGGAGGACCTGCCAAAAGCTTCACAGGGCTTCGGGAATGTCCATCACCTGGCATTGCGCGTTGCCGATGAAAGCGCACTGAAATTCTGGATCAATCGAATCAATCAGCTGAAATTCCCAAATTCCGGATTTGTGGAACGTTTCTATTTCCAATCCGAATACTTCATGGCAGCGCCTCATGTATTGTTTGAGCTTGCTACAGATGGTCCTGGATTTCTTGAAGACGAAACCTATGAGCATGCAGGAGAAAAATTATCCTTACCTCCGTTTTTAGAACCAAGACGAAAAGAAATTGAAGAGTTTGTGCGACCTTTTGATACGTCAGATGCAAATACGCACAGATAAAAATTACAGAAAACAGCGAGGAGGAAGCCACATGCTTCATTTTCCAAGTAAGCAACTTTCAAAGAAGCAGCAGTATAAATTTCTATCCGGCAGTATTATTCCCAGACCGATTGCCTGGGTTACTACATTGAACAATCAGACAAACGTTATCAATGCTGCACCGTTCAGCTTCTTTAATGCTGCATCTTCTGATCTCCCTTTAATGACTCTGGCTATTTTGAGAAAAGAAGGAGCAATGAAGGATACAGCCCGCAATATCTTGCAAAATGAAGAAATGGTAATTCATCTGATTGACCAACAGATAGTAGAACAAATGAATCTGACAGCAGCTTCTTTACCTCCAGATCAAAGTGAACTGGCAATGAATCAGATCAAAACAACACCCAGCCGTTCCGTTTCAGTTCCGGCCATTAAAGCTGCACGCTTAAGGATGGAGGCCAGACTTTATCAGCATATTCCTCTGAAAAATCGTGAAGGCAAACCAATCACTGATCTGATTGTCGCAGAAGTAACAGATTTTTATTTTGATGAGACATTATTTGACAGTGAAAAAGAGTATGTACTTCCCGAAAATTTCCACCCCATTGCACGGCTGGCCGGCAGCAGCTATGCAGAACTTGGAGAAATTTTTGATATAGAAAGACCAAAATAAAAAGAAGAATGGCAGGCAAACTCATCTGTCATTCTTCTTTTTTTGCTGTTTAACTGCGCATAATCTCTGGGCGCAAATCCATAATTTCCACATGTCCGTCCAGTAATCCGCTGGAGCTGTTCAATTTCAGCACCTGCAGTCGCTTATCCAACTCCAGTGTCATTTCTTCATCAAGATATCGTTTGGAATACTCTTTGACAGGAATTTCTCCTATCGTACTGTCGATCACTGTATCATAATCTTTTTTTGACTGGTCCTTGTCTATAATAAGAAAACGGAAACTGGTGTCCAATGAACAAATGCCTACTTTTGAGTATTCTCCCACGCCGTCATTCATATCCAAAAGAATTTCTCCATCGCCTCTATACTGCAGCTTTGCCTGTGCCTCGTCTGTCATTTTTAAAAACATTATTCTCCACTCCCCTCTGCTCTTATTTTAGCACCTCCCATAAAAAATACCGATTAGTCCGCTCTTCTATTTTACTGTTCTAGGATAGCTTCCGGCTTGATGCTCTCTAGCCAGTTTAATATAGTATTCTGCATTTTCTTTATTTTTGGCAATCTCTTCTTCTGTTAAAGTACGAATTACCTTCGCCGGCCGCCCGAATGCCAAAACACCTTCTGGAATAACCGTTCCTTCTGTTACCAGCGAGCCTGCTCCGATTAAACTGCTTTTTCCTATTACAGAGCCATTCAATAAGATACTGCCCATTCCTAGCAGTGCTCCGTCCTGTACTTCACAGCCATGAAGCATACACTGGTGCCCTACGGTAACATACTCACCTATTCGAACAGGAAAATTCGGATCAACATGAATAACTGAACCATCCTGAATATTACTGCCTCTGCCAATTGTTATTGTTTGATTATCCCCTCTTAAAACCGCCTGATACCAGATACTGCTATTCTCACCCAGCTGAACATCGCCGCAGACATCTGCACTGGCTGCAATAAATCTTTTTTCTTTTGTCATACAATCTCCTCTTTTCTATCCCCAGTATAGCAAATTCAGAAAACCTGCTGTATAAGAAGTGCTTCACGAGCTCGTTCAGCTTTCAAGAAATAGGCGCTCGAGAGATTATAGCGATAATTTTTTGAGCCTTATTGCCAAAGAGAGCTAGCTAATGAAGCTAGACAATGTTGGATTTACTTTCTCAATAACTTTTGATACTGCTGATTTTACAACTACAAAAAAATTATACTGCTCTTTAACTGCAAAAAAAGATTCCCGTCAGCTGACTATTTTCAACTGCCGAAGAATCTCATACTTTAACATTTTTATTTATCAATCATAGTCCCCGTCTTCAGCAAACTGGCTGTTATAGAGCTTTTCATAAAAGCCGCCCTTCTTCAGCAGTTCATAGTGGGTTCCTTTTTCAATGATTTCTCCTTGATTCATCACCAGAATCAGGTCTGCTTCACGAATAGTAGACAGCCTGTGTGCAATGACAAAGCTGGTTCGTCCCTGCATAACCTTATCCATTGCTTTTTGGATCAGCGCCTCCAGACGAGTATCCACAGAACTGGTTGCTTCATCCAAAATCAATACCTTTGGATCTGAAATCACTGCCCGAGCAATAGTCAACAGCTGCTTTTGTCCCAGTGAAATATTGTCTCCTTCGGCATTAATCTCCATTTCATAGCCATCCGGCATTGTACGGATAAAATGATCAACATTCGCTGTTTCTGCTGCATCAACAACTTCATAGTCTGTTGCATCCAGCTTTCCAAAGCGTATATTGTCTGCAATCGTTCCTTCATACAACCATGCATCCTGCAGTACCATCCCAAAAACTGAACGGACATCACTGCGGTTCATGGCTTTAGTATCAATCCCATCAAGCTTGATTGCCCCTCCATTTACATCATAAAAACGCATCAAAAGATTAATCAGCGTTGTTTTACCCGCACCTGTAGGACCTACAATCGCTACGGTCTGTCCTGCTTTTACTTCAAAATTCAGATCTCTTATCAAAGGCTTTGCAGGATCATAACTAAAGCTGACATTTTCAAACGTCACGTTTCCTTTAACCGGCTCTGGAAGAGCTGTATCATGATCGTTAAGTTCTTCCTCTGATTCATCCAGAATCTCAAAGACACGTCCTGTCGCTGCCGAAGCACTCTGTAAAGCAGCAGAAAGCTGAGTAATATTCCCCATTGGCTGACTAATCTGCCAAATATACTGAATCATCGCCTGCAGCTGTCCTACAGCAATAACTCCCAAAATAACATCTCTGCTTCCCATCACAGCGATAACAATATATGTCGCATATGCTGTCAACTGAACGAGCGGCATCATTAAACCAGAAATAAACGTCGCTTTAAAGCCGTAGTTTTGCAGATTTTCATTGACTTTTTTAAATCCATCCAAGGTCTGTTTTTCTCGTCCATACAATTTTAAAATACTGAATCCAGTCATATTTTCCTGAACATAACCATTTAAATCGCCCAGCGCATTTTGCATTCCCTGAAAGTATTTCTGTGAGATTCCAACGATTGTTCTTGAAATAAAAATAGATAATGGAATCATAATTATGGAGATTAATGCCAGTCGAATATTAATGTAAAACATCATTGATACTGCCATGATGATTCCCAAAACTGCTGATACGATATTGATAAAGCTCTGCTGAAGTGCATTACTGACCGCATCCACATCATTAGTCACCCGTGAAAGAATGTTTCCCTGCTGGTTTTTGTCAAAATAAGAAACTGGCAGACGATTGATTTTTTCATCAATATCTCTGCGTAAATCTCTCATCGAATGCTGAACTACTGCTGCCATCAAAAATCCTGAAAAAAACTGGGTAATACAGTAGCCGATACCAACAATTAAAATCCAAATCAGACACTGAAAGACATAAGGAAAGTTTACTCCCTCTCCCTCAGAAAGATTTCTCGCTATTTCTGTTATAGGCAGTCCTGAAACATACGGCATTGCCGCATTCAGTGCTACTGTCAGAATAGTAAAGACAATGACCAGAATAAATGTTGCTTTATATGGTCCAATATATCTCCCTAAGCGTTTGATGGAAGAAAGCCCTTTTTTCATGCTAATTCCTCCTCTGACAATTGAGAAGCCGCAATATCATAATAAATCGGGCACGTCTCAAGTAATTCTTTGTGCGTTCCCATTCCCACAATGTTTCCTTCGTTCAATACTATGATCTTGTCTGCGTGCATAATCGTTCCTACTCGCTGTGCAACAATCAGAACAGTAGAATGAGTCGTTTCTTTTTTCAGCCGGGCGCGAAGCTTTGCATCCGTCTGATAATCCAACGCTGAGAAGCTGTCATCAAAGATATAGATTTCCGGATCTCGAATCACTGCCCTGGCAATAGACAGCCGCTGCTTCTGACCACCTGAGAAGTTTGCGCCTCCTTCTGAAAGGAGTTCATCATAGCCCAACTGCTTCTGAGAAATAAAATCAGCCGCCTGAGCAATGTCTGCCGCACGCTCCATTTCTTCCATAGAAGCATCTTCTTTACCATATCGAAGATTTTCAGCAATGGTTCCTGTAAACAGCAGTGCTTTTTGCGGAATATAACCGATTTTTTCACGTAATGCACTGAGTTTGTAATCACGTACATCTACACCATCTATGAGTACCTGTCCTTCTGAAATATCATAAAAACGCGGAATCAGCTGAATTAGTGTTGATTTCCCGCTCCCCGTACTTCCAATAAAAGCAACTGTTTCTCCCGGTGAAGCAGTGAAACTGACATTGCGAATTACCGGACTTTGAGAGTGTCCGGGATAGGCAAATGTCACATCCTTAAATTCGATGCAGCCCTTCTTATCTGCTTCTACAATTCCCTGTTCGTTTTCCTTAATGTCAGGCGACATGTCGAATGCCTCCTGAATCCGTCGAGCAGAAACTGCAGCCCGCGGATACATCATAAACATGCTTGCAAACAGCATGAAAGAAAACAGTGCGTGGAATATGTATTCAATAAAAGCAATTAAATCCCCTATAGCCAAACTTCCTGTATCAATCTGCAGAGCTCCCTCCCAGATAATCAGAACCATCACGATATTAAACAGGAAAAAGAACCCCGGCTGAGCAGCTGCCATCAAACGAAACAGACTTTTGGAGCTGTTCGTGTACTCCTCATTGACCTTTTTAAAACGCGACTCCTCAAATTTCTCATTAACAAACGCTCGAATTACCCGTAAACCGGAAAGATTTTCTCTTAAAATACTGTTAATGCCGTCCAGATTTTTCTGCTGCTTATTCGACAACGGTTCAGAAACCTTCGCAATCAAAACCACTGCAACCAGCAAGACCGGCAATGCTCCCAGAACAAAAACCCCTAAAGAAGGACTGGTCCTGACAACCATAATCAGACTTACCGCAAACATCATCGGTGTCATAAAACCGATTCTCAACACGTTCCCCATAAACAGCATGATTTGATACGCATCATTGGTTGTACGTGTAATCAATGAAGAAACACCCAGTGTTTCATATTCATGATGAGAGAATGTCTGCACTTTTTCAAACAAATCATTACGAATATCCTGAACAATATTTGTCGTTATTCTGGCACCAAAATAACCCAGCATGATGTTCAGCGTCACGCCCACAATCGTGATGACCACCATTATAATTCCCTGATGCTTGACATAATCAAAGTCATTTTTCAGAATTCCCCGATCGATCATGCGTGCCAAAATTGTCGGCAGCCCCAATTCAATCAGTATAAACCCAAATACACAAATGAAATCCGCAAACAGCAATTTCTTATATCTCATTGTGTAATGCCACATCAATTTCAAGTAATCATCTCCCCCTCCAAATTTTAGTTCAGTTCTTCTACTATAGCATAAAAGGAACAACACGGTAAATCATCCACACAAAGAAATTTAAACTCTTGCCATAAAAAGAACAACCTGCTCATGATCAAGCGGCTGTTTCGATAAAAGAGAGAAACATTTTTGCTGGTTTTCCTCATTTTTTTCGTTCAGTTCCTTTTGGTATTTTCTTATTGTTTCTTACATAAAATCCCGGCAGTTCCTCATTTTTTTAGCGGTCTATTTCTTAAATTACTGCCAAATATTCGGAGTACTTTCTATACTTCTGACTGGTTCTGTGATAAAATATCAATAATTGTTGTTCACACAACACACTGAACGGTTGAATTTCTTTTGCACATAATAAAATGAAGTGACTGCTAGACTTCATTCATCATAAACTCCATGTTTTTGATGGTTAAATATTTGTCAGGGTGGAGCCCCACCTCATTTTGTTGTGTAGACATTTCACACAGAAATCAATAAATAAACTTGCACAGGCAAGTACAGAGGAGAATAATTATGATATACAAAGTTTATTATCAAGAAACAAAAATAAGAAATCCTAAAAGAGAGGATACAAAATCAATTTATGTTGAAGGGGACAATGATGTTGTTGTCCGCCAGCTAGTTGAAGATAATACGCCTTACAACATCGAATATGTCCAGCTGCTTGAAGGAAATCATCTAGCTTATGAACAAGAACACGCCGAATTTAAATTAACGGAGTTTTAAGCTATGAAAGTAAATATTAAAAATAACGAAACCGGTGTCTTCGGTATTGGCGGACTTGGAGAAATCGGAAAAAATACTTATGGCGTACAATTTCAGGATGAAATCATTTTGATTGATGCCGGAATTAAATTCCCGGAAGATGATCTGTTGGGAATCGACTATGTTATTCCCGACTATAGTTATATCATCCAAAACCTGTCAAAGGTTAAAGCACTGGTCATCACTCATGGACACGAAGACCATATTGGCGGAGTTCCTTACTTGTTGAAGCAGGCAAATATCCCAGTCTATGCAGGTCCTTTAGCTTTAGCTCTAATTACCAGCAAACTGGACGAGCACGGTTTATTGAGAGATGCTGATCTTCATGAGATCCATGAAGATACAGTAATTCGCTTCAGAAAAACATCTGTGAGCTTTTTTAGAACAACGCATAGTATTCCGGATGCATTAGGTGTTGTTGTCAAAACACCTTCTGGAAATATCGTTGCGACCGGCGACTTTAAGTTCGATTTTACTCCTGTTGGAGAACCTGCAAATCTGCATCGTATGGCAAAGATTGGTGAAGAAGGTGTTCTGTGTCTGCTTTCTGACAGTACAAACGCTGAAATTCCAACCTTTACTAAATCAGAAAAAACCATTGGTTCGTCGATTCAAAAGATTTTTGAAAAAATTGAAGGCAGAATTATATTTGCCAGTTTTGCTTCAAATATTTTCCGGCTTCAACAAGCTGCTGATGCAGCTGTCCGGACCGGCAGAAAAATTGCTGTTTTTGGGCGCAGTATGGAAAATGCTATTGCTAATGGTGAACGTCTAGGCTATATCAATGTCCCTAGAGGAACGTTTGTAGATGCTTCTCAGCTGAATCAGCTGCCGGCAAATGAAACGATGATCTTATGCACCGGTTCTCAAGGAGAACCGATGGCGGCATTAAGCCGTATTGCAAATGGAACTCATAGACAGATTTCCATTCAGCCCGGAGATACAGTGGTCTTTTCAAGCTCTCCTATTCCAGGAAATACTACCAGCGTTAACCGTTTGATTAATCTGCTTTCCGAAGCAGGTGCTGAAGTAATTCACGGAAAAATAAACAATATCCATACTTCCGGACATGGAGGACAGGAAGAACAAAAACTGATGCTTCGTTTAATGAAGCCGAAATTCTTTGTACCTGTTCACGGCGAATTTAGAATGCTGAAAATTCACGCTTCTTTAGCTGAAGATGTAGGTATACCTGAAGAAAATTGTTTTATTATGGAAAACGGCGATGTACTTGCACTAACTGCTGATCAGGGCCGCATGGCAGGTCACTTCAATGCAAGTGATGTGTATGTAGATGGCAACGGCGTCGGAGATATCGGCAACATTGTTCTGAGGGATCGGCGAATTCTTTCAGAAGAAGGACTGGTACTTGCAGTTGCAACGGTCAACGTTAAGAAAAAAGAGATTCAGGCTGGTCCTGATATCCTGTCCCGCGGCTTTGTTTACATGAGAGAGTCCGGCGATTTGATTAACGAAGGACAGCGTCTTCTGTTCCATGCAATGCGGGATGCCTTAAAAGATGACAATTGTACAGAGGCAAAATTATGCGATGCGATCACTGCAACTTTACAACCTTATTTATTTGAAAAAACAGAGCGCCATCCAATGATTTTACCAATGATCATGATGGTTGAAAATTAACTGGTACTTTGCAAATAACAGTACAATCCCCGAAACTGCGAAAACTTGAAAAAGTTTAACAGGTTTCGGGGCTTTTTATTTTGAAGCTGAGCCGTTCAAACCCAGTTGATCCTTGTGTGAGCCTGTTCTTACTAATCTGAAGCTAACTGCAGCTTTTCTGCTTTTAATTGATACATCAATAACCAGTCCAGTATGATCCTGCATTTTCTAACTCCTATAAAACACCAAAGTGATTCATTATCTCTGTATTTTTCCAGCAAGTTCTTTTGAGTTCGGAGACAATCAAATTCTTTTTCAATTTAAGAATTAAAACTCCTCCCCCTCTGATCATTTCTATTTTTAATCCTGAAAATTTCTGTTAAGAATTCAAAAAAACACCCGATTCAAAAGAACCAGGTGTTTCGAATGGTCAATTATTGTTTTTCAACATTTACTGCTTGAGGGCCGCGATCTGAATCTTCCACATCAAAAGTTACTGCTTGACCTTCTTCTAATGTTTTGAATCCGTCTCCTTGAATTGCTGAAAAATGTACGAATACGTCGCTGCCATCTTCGCGAGAGATAAATCCAAATCCTTTTTCTGCGTTAAACCATTTTACTGTTCCTTGTTCCATTAACCGTTCCTCCTCGTGCTTAAGCACTGAAATAATTGTAACTTTGCCCGTCTACGATAGAGGATTTTATCTAATAAAAACTCCTATACTGTCCCAAACAAGATTACAAGTACATTTTACACGCGCCCCTATATTTTTGCAAGAAATCTAATTATCTCCCTTCAAAAAATTTTCCTCCCGCATGCTGATATATTCATCATGTCCAATGATAATGTGATCCAGTATCTCAATTCCCATCATTTCTCCACATTCCTCCATCCTTTGAGTAAAATGAATATCGCTTTGTGAAGGGGTTGGATTTCCACTCGGATGATTGTGTGCAAGTACGATACGGGCAGCTGAATACTTAACCGCCCCTTTAAAAACTTCTCTGGGATGTGCAATACTCTGATTTAGTGATCCCTTGAAAACCGTCTCCTGCCGCAGGACTTCATTTTTTGTATTCAGGTACAGACAGACTAAATGCTCTTGTTGAAAATCTCTCAGCTCATAAATTAGATTTTGAGCGATCTGATAGCTGGAGGATATTTTCCCATATTTCATCTGATTGCTTTGCTGCAAACGATAACCAAATTCAACAGCCGCACGCAGTTCAATTGCTTTGACTTTTCCAATTCCCTTAATTGACATCATTTCGTGCAGCGTTGCATTTTTTAATTCATTTAAATGCCGAAAATGATTCAATATTGTAGAAGACAGCTCCATCACATTTTGTTCTCTCGAACCCGTTCTTAATAAAATCGCCAGCAGCTCCTGGTTGGAAAGAGCCTTTTCACCAAAAGCCTCCAACCGCTCTCTGGGCAAACAATCCTCCGGCATCTCATGAATGAATAGCCTTTTTTCTTCCATAAAAACAGCTCCTTTACGTGGTCTCATAAAGATACGCAAAAGAGCTCTTCATTTATTTGTTTTTCAAATAATTGGGTACATCCAGCAGACTGTCAAAGATTTGCAGCGTCTTCCCTTTCAAATCTTCATCTGGCTGAAGCAGGTCCGGAATCATAATCACCGGAATTCCAGCAGCATACGCAGCGTTCACTCCATGAGAAGAATCTTCCAGCACCAGTGTCTTTTCCGGATGCGTTCCCAGAAAGCTGACAGCTTTTTGAAAAATTTCCGGATCTGGCTTGGCTCTGCTGACATCTTCAGCTGAGACAATTCGATGAAACCGGTCACGAATTCCGGCATTCTCCAACAGTAATTCAATGGCAGGACGAACATTGCTTGAAGCAACCAGCTTGGGGATATTGCTTTCTTCAAGAAAATCCAGCAATTCAAATACCCCCTCTTTCAGCTGTACCTGTCCGGATTCAAACATGCTGATCGTATCCGCATAAGAACGGCGAATGAATTCATCAACTGTTTCCCGTCCAAAGTCCTGATAAATACGATGATAATTTTCCCAAACCTCTTCATCGGAAACCCCTAAAAATTGAAGATACAATTCCTTCGTGTAGGGAAAGCCCATTTCATCTGCAACCTTCTGTGAAGAGTCATAATAAATCATCTCCGTATCGAACAGCAAGCCATCCATGTCAAAAATAACTCCATCAAATTTGTTCATTACTTCCTCCTATTGTCAATAATAATTCACGTACCTGTGAAACAAAATACAAAGAGCCCGTCACCAGCAGCATATCTTCATTAGTCATTTTTTCCAATATTTCCCCCATGCCAAACTGCCAGAGAGAAACAATATCTGTTTTATCATCTGTATATTTCTCAAACTTATCCAAATTCATGGCCTTAGGATATTCGAATGTGGTCAAATATAAATGAGTGTTGGGCACATTCTTCAACACCTTAATCATTTGATCGGTATTCTTTGTTGACAATGCTGAAAACAAAATATGAATGGAACGACCTTTAAATTCCGTTTTCAGATTCTCTACCAGACGCTTCATCGCATGATCATTATGGGCACCGTCCAATACAATCAACGGTTCATCACTGATTTTTTCCATTCGAGCCGGCCATTTTGCGTACAGCAAGCCCTGTCGAACGGTCTTTACTTGAAAAGGCTGCCCGGTAAGCTGACAATAAATAGAGAACAATTCAATTGCTACACCCGCATTTTCCGTTTGATGCTGACCAAGTAACGGCGTCTTGAGCTTTTGAATCTTACCATGTTCTCCAATAAAGCTAAAGACTTCCCCCCAGTCTTTATCAGAATGTACATATTCGATTGAATATTCCTGATTAAAACGGTAAATGGGGGTCTGCTTTTCTTTTGCTTGTTTTTCAATAACATTCAATGCTGCTGCTTCAATATTTCCAGTTACAACAGGAATATTATTTTTTATAATTCCGGCTTTTTGAAAAGCAATTTCTTCAAGCGTTTCACCCAGAATCTCTGTATGATCCATCCCAATCGTAGTAATACCTGTTAAAATCGGCTCAACAACATTGGTACTATCCAGTAAACCGCCCAGTCCAACTTCTATAATTGCAACATCTACTTTCTGATCAAGAAAATAATCGAAAGCCATCGCAGTTAATGTTTCAAACTCGGTAATCCCGCTTATTTCATCTTGTTTATCCATTTCCTCAACTAGCGGCTGATATTTTTCAACATAATGAATCAGCTGTTCATCTGGAATCCCTTCGCCGTCAATGGCAATTCGTTCATTAAAAGCTTCAATGTAAGGAGACGTAAATGTCCCTACGGTAATTCCGGCTTCCTGCAGCAGACAACGCAGATAAGTCACTGTAGATCCCTTTCCATTTGTCCCGGCAATATGAATTGTCGGAACCTTTCTATGCGGATTATTCACTCGCTCCAAAAGAGCCTCCACCCGTTCCAGTCCAGGACGTGAGCCAAAGGGTAGACGACTGTGTATCCATTCAATTGCTTCTTCACTATTTATTGACATTTTTGTCACCTCACACCTTCTATTATAGCGAAAGCCTAGTTCGATTTCACTAATAAAGGCAATTTATTGAAACAAATCAGTAAAATTACAGGGTTTACGTTATAACCCTCCTCCTACCTATTCATAACTAAAGAAATTCTTAAATTCTATAAAAAATATAGGCTCTTTCAGCAAATTTAGTTATTAAAAATCAGAATATGATAAAATAGCAATTGTCGGAACATGTCAATCTATTCCGGCTTATTGAAAAAAAGAAATTTTTCTTTTTTCTTTCATAGTGAGAGTGCAGCTGAGGATGAAAGCCCTCATAATTTTTTTGAGAATCATTCAATATCATGCTAAACTGAAATACTGTGTTATCAGGATCTATCCGTGAACTCTCGCTCTAAATAGGTTAGACTTATCCTGCTGAACAATTATTCCTGTTGATAGGAAAATTTTTTTGCTTTGAGGTGATACAAAAATGAAAATAAAAGAAAATAGTTTGTTGATCGGAAGCTTCTTCGTCCCATTTACAATACTGATTGTTCTCTGGATTATTTTGGATATTGTCCCATTCGGAAACAATAATCTTCTGGCAAGCGATTTAGGCAGTCAGTATCTGCCGTTTCTGAGCAATTTTAAGTCATTCGTTGAAGAAGGCAATTTGACCTTCTATTCTTTTTCCAACGGAATTGGCGATACTATCTTCCCGTTAAGCTCTTATTATTTATTAAGTCCATTTAATTTATTGACCTTATTCTTTCCACATGAGCAGCTGCCGGTTGCGATTGTCTGGATCATTACGTTGAAAATTTCATGTATCGGTATGAGTATGTTCTACTACTTGAAAAAGACATATATTGAAGTTTCTCCTTTTACGTGGATTTTCTCAACAGCATTTAGTCTTTGCGGTTTTACAGCCGCCTACAGCATTAACTTCATGTGGCTGGATATTTTGATTTTATTTCCGCTTCTCGCATTAGGCCTACAGAAGCTCTGGCAGGAAAAAAGAGTGACTCTTTATGTCACCATTCTTTTTCTGTCGATTTTCACTAATTACTATATGGGATACATGACCTGTATCTTTGCAGTCGGCTACAGTATTTATCTGTATCTTAAATTGAGTGCCGCACCTTCTATTCTTGGTTTTATAAAAGAAGGAAAAATCTTTTTCATCTCTTCTTTCCTGTCAGGAATTTCAACAAGTTTTATTCTCCTTCCTGCACTGGAAGGGATGATGCAGACGAAAAAGACAGATTTCAATCTGCTGACCTTTCTGCCTTATCCTAAGTTTGGTCTTTCTTTCTTTTCACAATTCGGGATAGGCTCTGTTGATTTTAATTTAAGACTGGAACATCTTCCAACAGTATTTTCAGGAATTTTAATCATCCTATTATTCCTTACCTACTTTTTACTTCCTTCCATTCCGAAGAAAGAAAAAAAATTGTCGCTCTTTCTCATTTTATTTTTGTTTCTCAGCTTTTGGATTGAGCTTATTAATACAGTCTGGCATATGTTTCAAAGTCCGGCAGGGTTCCCTTATCGAAATACATTCATTTTCAGTTTTATTGTGATCAAATTTGCTTATGAAGCATTCCTTCGTTTACAGACAGATGAAAAACTGCCATTGAGTGCTCCGCTGATTTACACAATCTGTCTCATGGGCGGCTACAGTGCACTTTTCCTATTTAACAAGAATTTTATTCTTTCCTATAGTTATTCAGTTATTTCATTGGTCCTGATCTGGCTTTATTATGTACTGCTTAATCACAGACAAAAGGCTGAAAAAGGAACAGCTTTATGGAAAATCTTCGGAATACTGTTAACTGTATCAATTTTTATGGAGCTGGGGCTAAACTATTGGATATCGGTAAAAGAAATTCCTTTTGGCAATCAGCAAGCCTTTGAGCAAAACTATAAAAAACAAGCTGCTATTTTAGCAGCACTGAAAAAGAAAGACTTTGAACGCTTCAAGCAAACTATTATCTCTGATGAAGCAGGATATACTGAAAAAAACAATGGCTATAATGACTCCATTCTTTACGGCTATGCAGGTGTATCCAGCTATACGTCCACTTTGCACTCTGACACTCAGGATATGCTGAACGATTTGGGGTTATATCAGAAAAACGATCGCAGAATTGCCTATGTGGATGACTCGCAGGTAGTGAACTTTTTACTTAACGTTTCCTATCAGATTACTCCTTTTGAAAATACATTCAGAGAAGCTGTTTCAATTGACGGTCAGACTGTTGGCTATAAAAATCCTGAAGCTGTCGGCATGGGCTTCCTAGTTTCTGAAGAGTTCGCAAATGTTCAGTTAATGGAAGATGAACCGATCATAAATCAGGAAAATCTTCTTCAAGCACTTAAACCGGAAGCAGAGAATTACTTTAAACCTGTTCAGAAAACGAATGAAACCATTTCGCCAGATGAAAAAACAGTACTGTTGGAAACAATAACAGCAGCTTCCGGTGAACTCTATTTTTACCTTCCAAATGTTTCATGGTCCTCTACTGAAAGCTTTTCTGTCAACGGCAAGAAGATTGAGCCTAATGTCTATATCAAAACAAATCAATTGTTTAACTTAGGCTACTATACTAAAGGTGATAAAGTTACACTTACTCTCAAAAGTCGTAAGAAGATAAATCTTGAAGACATGGAGCTTGTCAGTCTAGACCAGCGAGCTTTCGATGCAGTGATTGCTTCAAAACGAAATAAAGCCATTGACTTGCGTTGGACAAAAATGGGTGAGCTCTTTGGGAATATTTCCGTTAAAAACGAGGATCAGCTGCTCTACCTTTCTGTTCCATATGATAAAAACTGGCTGATTAAATCGAATGGCAAGGCTGTGGAACAGATACCAGCCGCCGGCAATCTAATGGCAATCCCTCTAAAAGAAGGGACACATTCCATCGCAATGGTTTATCGTTCGATGAGCTATTACTATGGCTTGATCATTACTTTTGCAACAATTTTCAGTTTCCTGTTCTTCCGTTACTGGCTCTATATCAAGAAAAAAAGAGAACTGAATAAGTGTTAAAAAAACAGACTTGACCATTCGAAAGATCAAATGGTCAAGTCTGTTTTTTGTCTTTTATTGAATTGTTTTTAACTGCTCAATTCTTTCACGAACTGTTTTTTGTTTTTCCAGATAATCCTTTTCTTTTTCTTTTTCTGCCTGAACCACATCTTCAGGCGCATTACCAACAAATCGTTCATTGGACAGCTTACCCTGGACCCGTGTTACTTCCTGATTCCATTTCCCCAGTTCCTTCTCAAGGCGAGCAACCTCTTCTTCAATATTAATCAGTCCGGCTAGCGGCAGATAGATTTCCACACCAGTAAGAATAGCCGACATCGCCAGCTCTGGAGCAGTAATCTCACTGCTGATTGTCAATTCTTCAGGATTACAGAATCGCTCAATATAGTTTTTATTTTCAATTAGGAATCGATCTGCAGATTCATCAGCTGTCTTTATCAGCAATGTGATTGGTTTGGATAAAGGAGTATTCACCTCTGCACGAATATTTCGAACGGAACGAATCACTTCTTTCAAAACTTCCATTCCTTGAGCTGCCTTATTATCAGATAGCTCTTCATGCACAGTGGGATACTCAGCAACAACCAACGATACACCAGTATGCGGAATTTTTTCCCAAATTTCTTCAGTTACAAACGGCATAATCGGGTGAAGCAAACGCAAAATATTATCCAGTGTATAGACAAGTATACTCTTTGTGATCTGCTTCGCTGCTTCATTTTCACCATACAGAATTTCTTTGCTCATTTCAATATACCAGTCACAAAAATCATCCCAAATGAAATTATAAAGCAAACGACCGGCTTCCCCAAATTCAAAACGATCAAACAAATCGGTTACCCGAGCGATTGTCTCATTCAAACGAGTCAGAATCCAACGATCAGCAACTGTTTTTTCTCCGTTGAAATCAATGTCTTCAACCGTCATTCCTTCGATATTCATAATTACGAAGCGGCTGGCATTCCAAATTTTATTGATGAAATTCCAGGCAGCATCCATTTTTTCATAACTAAAGCGAACATCCTGACCAGGAGCTGAGCCGTTGGACAGGAACCAACGTAAGGCATCTGTCCCGTACTTTTCAATAATATCCATCGGATCAATTCCGTTGCCAAGAGACTTACTCATCTTCCGCCCCTCTTCATCACGAATCAAGCCGTGAATCAGCGCATGCTGGAATGGACGTTCACCGGTAAACTCCAGACTTTGGAAAATCATTCGGCTTACCCAGAAGAAAATAATATCGTAGGCTGTTACCAGCGTACTGGTTGGGAAGTAACGCTGGTAATCCAAGCTCTCCGTATCCGGCCAGCCCATTGTTGAAAACGGCCACAACGCTGAACTGAACCATGTATCCAATACATCTGCATCCTGTGTCCAGTTTTCACTGTCGGCAGGTGCGTCCATCCCCACATACATTTCTCCGGTTTCATTGTGATACCACGCTGGAATCTGATGGCCCCACCACAGCTGACGAGAGATTACCCAGTCATGAACATTTTCCATCCAGCGGGTAAACGTATTGTTAAAACGTTCAGGATAAAATTCAACAGCATTTTCAGTCTGCTGATTTTTAATCGCCTGATCTGCGAGCGGCTGCATTTTGACAAACCATTGCGTAGACAATCGCGGCTCTACAACCACACCAGTACGTTCCGAATGACCAACACTATGCGTCATATTTTCAATTTTAATCAAACGATCCATTTCTTTTAAATCAGAAATAATCATTTTGCGTGCTTCAAAGCGGTCCATTCCTGCATATTTCCCCGCCAGTTCATTCATTGTTCCATCATCATTCATGACATTTACTCTAGGGAGATCATGACGATTCCCAACTTCAAAGTCATTTGGGTCATGAGCAGGAGTAATTTTTACCACACCTGTACCAAATTCCATATCTACATACTCATCAGCAATAATCGGAATTTCTTTGTTCACTAGCGGCAGTGTGACTGTTTTTCCGATTAGAGCCTGATAGCGCTTATCTTCTGGATGAACTGCAACAGCCGTATCACCCAGCATGGTTTCCGGACGTGTTGTCGCAATTTCCACAACACCAGTTCCATCTGTCAGCGGATAGCTCATATGATAGAACGCACCTTGAATGTCTTTGTGTATCACTTCAATGTCGGACAGTGCTGTTCTTGCTTTCGGGTCCCAGTTGATGATATATTCTCCACGATAAATCAAGTTTTTCTCATAAAGCTTTACAAAAACAGTCCGAACTGCTTCTGACAATCCCTCATCCAATGTAAAACGTTCACGGCTATAGTCCAGTGATAATCCCATTTTTGCCCATTGTTCACGTATATGAGAAGCATACTCTTCTTTCCATTCCCACACCCGCTCCACGAATTTTTCACGTCCTAGATCATAGCGGGAAATCCCTTGCTCTGCAAGCTTTTCTTCTACTTTTGCCTGCGTTGCAATTCCGGCATGATCCATTCCCGGAACCCAAACAGTATCATATCCCTGCATCCGCTTTTGGCGAATAATAATATCCTGCAATGCTGTATCCCACGCATGACCTAAATGCAGCTTTCCAGTAACATTTGGTGGAGGAATCACGATAGAATAAGGCTTCGCCTCTTTATTTCCATTTGGCTTGAACAAATCCTGATCCAGCCATTTTTGATAGCGTCCTTGTTCTATTTCTGTAGGCTGATATTTCGTAGGTAAATTATTTTCTTCCGACATTTGTATCTCCTTCTTTCTCTTCCTTTTAACGAATAAATCGATATTTCTGACAGGTAAAACAAAAAAGTCCTGAAACAGCGTTACTGTTTCAGGACGTATATGCTACGCGGTACCACCCAAATTGTATCTGAACTCTGTCAGACACCTCTTATTTGAGTGAGATAACGTTCACTACCCGAATAATTCTACTAAAATCGTTCAAATTATTGACTCACAAGCTACCTTCCTGCCAAATTCGTAAAGATCTTGCACCAACTGATCTTCTCTCTGAAATCCCTGCTGACAGTACTCCTCTTGTTCATCGTCTCAAGTAAATTTCTATTTTACCCAAACCTGTTTAATTCATGCTCTGGATTTATTTTACATGGTCTAAGCAGGAAAGTCAATCAGCTCAAGGCTTTCGCTTGCTCCAATGCTTCAGCATAATTCGGTTCTTCTGAAATCTCCCGGCTGATCTTTTCATAGGCTAGAGTTCCTTCTTTATCCACGACAAAAATTGCACGTGCAAGTCGACCCATTTCAGGAATAAACAAGCCGTAAGCTTGGCCAAAACTATTTTCAGTATCACGAAGCATTTCCATATCCACACCTTCTGCTGCACACCAATTGCTTTGTTCCTCTTTGGTATTGTTTGAAATCGTCAGAAACACCACACCTTCAGAAGTTCCGGCTTCCTGATTAAACCGCTTGGTTTGAATAGAACAGATTCTGGTATCAATATCAGGGACTACGCTGATCAAAACCGTTTTTCCTTCAAGCGCCGAAAGAGTGATTGCCTTATCCTCCAGATTTTTCAACGTAAAATCTGGCGCTTTTTCTCCAACTTTTGGCTGTACTCCAACAAGCTCAACTTCATTCCCTTTTCTCGTTACAATCATTTCAATTTCCTCCTAATAGCTAGTCTCTGCTTTAAAGTATAGAGGAACAACAGGAGGAACTCAAAATTACTGCTTATTTTGAGAATGCTGTATCAAAATAAATCAAAGTCTGCAGTTCAGTTGTCAGGTCAATATACTGGACATTTACATGTTTTGGTACATTTACACGGTCTGGTGCAAAATTCAGGATTGCAGTTATTCCGGCATCCACAATTTCATTAATTGCTGTCTGAGCATATTTGCTCGGAACAGTCGATATTGCAACAGTAATTCCCTGCTCTTCAATCGCATTTCTTAACTGGTCCATCGATTGAACACAGATGTCGTTTACCTTCTCTCCGACAATTTCATCATTTACATCAAAAGCACAAATAATATTCAAATTTTCATTTCGGCGAAAATTATTCTTAAGCAAGGCTTTGCCAAGATTTCCACAGCCAATCAGTGCAATACGTTTTTCTTCTGTTGTATTCAAAATTTCACTGAATACTTGAATCAGATAAGGCACATCATAACCATAGCCGCTTCTGCCAAGCTCACCCAGATGGGAAAAATCTCGGCGTATTGTTGCAGGCGGAATATGCACGATCTCACTAAATTCTCTTGATTTTATCCGAATGACACCTGAGTCATCCAGCATTTTTAAATATCGCAAATATAACGGTAAGCGTTTCGCTGTTGCTTTTGGTATTTTTTTTTCGTTCGACATTATTTCCATAATACTTCTCCTTGTTAACTTCTTCACATTCTAGTGTAACATCCATTAAGAAACTCAGCAACATCTTTGTGAAAAAAAGTAATTTTTTTTATAAAATCCAGTTTTTTCTTAACCTCTTCCTCATCCTATCATCAACCAATTCCCATTTACTTACAACAGTGGCTAAAATCCAGAAGATAGTTTCACAATAAGGCGCGATTAGCTGGCGTGAAAAATAAAAAACAGTAAAAATCCGCAACTGATTTTTACTGTTTTTAAATACTATTTCTAAAATAAATGGCTGAACTATTTAGTCATCTCTCTTGATTTATTTTTTACAGCAAATCAGAAAAATCATCTTGCTCCTGCCGGTCCCTGCTGTCTGCTGTTATTTCACTAACTTTCAAGTTTGCAAGAGATCGCTCCATCAATCCAGTCACATCCAGACGTGCTTCATATGCCTGTGCTTTTTCAAGTTTAGGTCTGGTCTTAGGCTGTGGTGGAGCAAAAATTGTACAGCAATCTTCAAAAGGCTGAATGGCCAATTCAAATGTATCAATTTTTTCTGCCAGTTCAATAATTTCCGTTTTATCCATCGAAACTACCGGACGTATAATCGGCGTATTGGTCACATCGTTGATAGCCACCATGCTTTGCAACGTTTGTGAAGCTACCTGACCAAGTGACTCACCATTAATAATGACCAAACCATTCCGCATATCTCTTATGGCATCTGTCATGCGCAGCATCAATCTTCGCGTCACCGTCATCAGATATCCTTCTGGAACTACTCGCTTGATTTCTTCCTGTATTTCCGTGAAAGGAACTTCAATAAACTGAACATTTCCTGAATAGGGAGCGAGCTTTGCAGCTAAATCCTTAGCTTTTTGCAGAGCCTGCTCACTTGTGTAGGGGGGGCTGGCGAAATGAACTGCTTCGATTTCCACTCCGCGCTTCATCGATAAATAGCCAGCAACAGGCGAATCAATACCGCCGGAGAGCATCAACATTCCTCTTCCACTTGTTCCTACAGGAAGCCCGCCAGCACCACGGATTGTTTCATAGGAAAAATACGCTCCTTCTCTGCGAATTTCCACACGAATATTAATATCCGGCTGCTTCATCTGTACTTGAATATCGGGGAACACCTCGAAAGCTGCACCGCCCAGTTCTCTGTTCAACTCATTGGAATCCAGTTCAAAGCTGTGGTCTGAACGCTTTGAAGTAATTTTAAAGGTTTGTCCCGGTTGATAAACTTCTTTGATAATTTCCTTTACCATTTCTTTTAGCGCAGGTACAGATTTTTCAACACGAATACTCGGCGAAAATGTCTGAATCCCAAAAACCTTTTCCAGCTTCGGAAGAATCAGACTGCTGTCTTCCCCATTTAACAACAGATGCATGCGATCTCTGTCCGCATGAATTTTCACTTCTGGAAAATCAGCCAGCACTCTTTTTACGTTCTGTGCAAGCTGCATGATAAATGATTTTCTATTTTTGCCTTTTGTCGAAAGTTCGCCGTACCTAACCATAATTTCTGAATAATTCACTTTTTTAAATTCCTTTCTTTAAACCATTACGTCCATTCCTGTAAAAAAGTATGTGCTAGTATCCCCTATCATAACGACTGATTGTTTTCACTGCATAGTAACTGAATAACCGGATACAGGATCATGATAATTTTCAGAAACAAAATCCCGTTCCACTATAACATAGGAGCAGGATTTTTCAAACGCTTATTTATACAGCTAGTTGAATCAACAAAAAATAAGGCAGGCATCTCAAACCAAAATGTGACTGAAAACTATAAGAGATAGCTGTATGCATACTGAAAAGGAACTTGCTTCTAAGCTTCTTTGAATGCTCGGCGCATAACTGAGAAGCACAAAAAAACTTCCCCCTACGCTTCTTCGAACGATCGAATCATACAAAGACTGGAACACCGTTTATTCGGTTTTAGGGATATCAGACATACTTTTGTCACAGTCCCCAATGCTTTTCTAAATAGACATGTTTGTATCGAAATCAAATAATACGAGATTCATAGATAAAAGGAGTTGTCACTTATTTAAGAGTATCTAATGAGACGGTATGCGTACTAAGAATGTAGCAACATTGTTCCTTTAAAAAGAGTTAGACCCTCTCTATTTTTTCGTAAACATTCATCATCAGAGTCTTCAGACATATCTTACTTATCCGTTAATTTTTGAAAACTTTTTATGCAGCTGATTGAAGATGACCATAAATTGTTCTGCCTCAGCCATTGTATTGCTTTCATCCAAGCTGATTCGTACAGCTGATGTTGCTTCTGCATCTGGAATATTCATTGCATGAAGTGTACTCCCGACCATTTTTTTACGACTAGAGCATGCACTTGTTGTGGAAATGTAAATTTGTTTTTCTTCCAATGCATGAACCAGCACCTCTCCCCGAATCCCTTTTAATGCAAAGCATAAAATGTGAGGAGCAAAATCCGAACTCTTTTCAGTAAAGAAACGAACATTGGAATACATTACAAGTCCATCAATCAACGCATTACGAATTTGTTCAACTCGGTCTTTTCCTTCTTTATTTTTATCTAAATACAGCCGAAGTGCTTTTGAAGCTGCAACAATCCCTGCTATATTTTCCGTACCGCTCCGCTGATTATCTTCCTGACCGCCGCCTGTTAATAAAGGTGCCAGCTTCTTCCCTTTTTTCCAGTAAATAAAGCCCACTCCCTTAGGTCCATGAAATTTATGTGCTGAAAAAACAGCAAAATCCACTCTTGGTGTCAGCCATTCTAAGGTTGGGATCTTCCCCACAGCCTGAACTGCATCTACATGGAAATGAATCGTCGGATATTTTTCCAAAAGCGCACTGACTGCTTTAATAGGTTGTACACTGCCGATTTCATTATTGACCGCCATAATCGAAACTAAAATTGTATCTTTTCGAATTAGCTGTTCAAGTTTATCTATTTGAATAACCCCGCATTTATCTACTGGAATGACTGAAACTTCAAATCCGAGTTTTTCAAGCTGTCTGGCTGTTTCTGAAACAGCCGGATGCTCAATACTTGATATAATCAGATGCTTTCCAAAAGCCTGCTTTTCTACAGCTGTTCCTTTTAAAATCCAATTATCTCCCTCAGTTCCGCCACTGGTAAAAAATATCTCCGAATAGTCAACTGACAGTAGTTCAGCTACCTGTTTTCTTGCCTGCTCAAGTAATCGATGAGCCTGACTTCCAAGGTCATGCAGACTGGAAGGATTTCCAATGATCCGCTGACTGGTCTTCAGGTAAGTATCTAATACTTGAGGATAAATCTGTGTTGTTGCACTATTATCAAAATAAATCATTTATCTCTGCCCTTCTAAAAAAAGTCTTTTTAAATTATAGTCCTTTTAAATCTCAACTTCAATTATTCCTTTTCAGAACTGAATCATCTACGTTTCGTTATCATTTACCAAAGTTTACATGATAAGAAAAAGCAGGACATATTTATCTGTCCTGCTTCCTGCATTAAACTGCATCTAAATTTTTGAAGTAAATATCTTCGATCCGTCTGAATGCGCCCGGCTCTACTCTTTCAAGTGCTGTACCAATAATATCCAATGCATCTTGATAGCGATAGTCTTTGGAGAATAAGTCTAAGGTGCGCTCCATTGCTTCGTTGACTGCTTCATTCGTATGACGGTAACGATTTGCATATTGCATCATCTGCTCAGTTAAAGCAGCAGAGTTCACAAGATCGTTCGTCTTTTTATCAAGCATTTCCAAATCTTCATTACATAAATCTGCAAGCTTATTAATTTCATCAATATTGATACGAATACGATTCAATGCTTTGCTCAGCTCTTCGATTCGGTCTGTCGCTACAAAGAAGAATTCAAGGTAATCAGTTGGCAGACCCGGCAGACGTTTCTTTTCAACGAAACGTTTCAGGTTGCGCAGACGAAACTCAAACTGATCCACTTTCTTCTGTGCCTCTTTCTCGCCTTTACGAAGATCTTTCAGAGACATATCGATTTCCATTTGCTGATTTTCAATATCAGCTAGAACACGGTAGCAGTCTTTAAAGAATACTTGGACTTCAGAATAAGGAACTGTGTGCTCTGCCATCTTTGGTTCATAGTCTTCATAACGACGAATCAGTTCTTCGATTTCCGACTGGAATCCTCTTGAACGTCCCAGCTCATTGTGATTCAGTGTATAGCTTTGAGAAGTATGATCCAATTCAATCATCAGCTGGCGGTTATTACGCAATACGTGAGCAATATAGTCGCCTATTGTTTTTTGATTATTTACAACATATTTCTTCGCATTAATCTCTTTTTCCATAACTTCATACAACGCATCAATAGCTGCTTCAGTATCTCTGTTTGCCACTTCAACAGCAGCAACTTCTGCTTTCTCCAGATCCACTGTAGAGTTCTTCACACGCTTCTTCACACGGTTCAATTCTTCTTCGAAATTTTGTTCCGGGAAAACGAAATGATCATCCGTCAGACGTTTGTACCCTTCTTCGATTTCCTTGATCTGATCCGGGAATGTCCGGTTAAGTTCGTCATGTAAAGGAGGAATACGTTTCATCACATCGTCTAGTTCATACGTATGGCGTTCTGCACTTTCAAGTACTTCCCTGGCTTCTACAGGATCTCCTGAAGTATTCAATGTAACGAACTGTGTAAATTCAATCTCAATATTCTTAACCTGCTTCTGTAATTCTGAATAAGCAGAGCCAAATCCTTCTTTTTCTTCTTGCAGCAGTGTACTGATTTCTTCATAGATATCCAGAGCTTTCTGCACTTCCAAAGAATTGCGCTCTTCACTGTCGCGAAGTTCTCCGAGTCCTCTGCGAATTTCTTCAACTTCTGACTCCATTTCATCCATTGTTTTTTCAGCTTCAGCTACTGCGCGTTTTGCCTTCATATAACGGAAAGAATCATTTAATTCTTCAACTTCAAAAATTTGACTTTCCAGTTCAGCAAAAGAACGGGTAGAAATATCTGCCCAACGCTGATTCCATTCACGGAAAGTATTTTGACTTTGACCTACCATGTGCATTTTTTTTATTTCATCCACTTCTTCAATCACAGGAAGGTCAAAAAGATCTTCTTTTCTGCTTTCGAGAGCTTTCAGCTTCGCCTGATTTTTCCTTCGCATAAAGTGTCCAACCAGATATATGATAGCTGCAACGATGATTATCACTAACACCACGATAATAATCAAATTGTTTTTCATTAATGTTTCCTCCGTTTACTCAACATTTACTTAGCATTCTATATTTAGGGATAGGGAGTTCTCTCAGTATATTGCCTAGAAGCATTACTTGAAAGACTGAAATTAATTTTAATCATTCTCGTAAAAAACAACTATAGAAAATTATATCACAAAGCATTCCTTCAAGCACTAGTTTAATGAGGAATTAATAAAATATTTTTCTTTTTCTCAACAGGTATCCGACACTGCCAAATTATGCATAGACTTTTCATCAAGAATAAAATGTCACTTCTTTCAGTGTATCAAAGATTTAAACAAAAATGAAGAGAATTATTTACAGCTTTCGGAAAAAGAACTAAAAGTTCTATTTTCTGTTGCTTTTCAGTGGAAATTTAGGTATTCTTTTACTACTTAAGATTATAAAAAGATGAGAATTAAAGGTGCGATTATCACTGTTTTTTTATCGGATTCCAGATCAAAGTAATCGTATTTCTAAAAGAATAGGGAGCTGAAAAGGTGAAAGTAATTAAATTTGGCGGAAGCTCACTGGCTTCTGCAGAACAATTGCAAAAGGTATTACAAATTGTAAAAGAGGACCCTTCCCGAAAATTCGTTGTTGTCTCTGCTCCTGGAAAGCGTTCAGACAGCGATACTAAAGTGACGGATCTTTTAATCAGTTATCATTCGAAGTATCTGAAAAATGAAGGAACAGAAGAGATCATTGAGCAGATTATTTCACGTTACGAATTAATTATGGACGAGCTGGGGATGAATAAGAATATTCTGACAGATATTCGCCAGTCTATTGAAAAACTGACCACACTTCCTAAAGAAAACAATCCTCATTTATTTGATGCCTTTTTGGCAAGAGGAGAAAATAATAACGCACGGCTGGTTGCAGCATTCTTCCAGGATAACGGGCTGCAGGCTGTTTATAAAAATCCGCGTGATATAGGAATTATTGTTACAGACGAACCTGGTAATGCCCGTATTCTGCCATCTTCCTACGAAAAAATCAGTCAGTTCAGAGAAACAGATGAGATATTGGTTATTCCTGGATTTTTCGGTTACACAGAGGCCGGAGAAATCTGTACCTTCTCCAGAGGCGGATCAGATATCACTGGTTCTATTGTGGCTGCAGGTGTTCAAGCTGATTTATACGAAAACTTTACTGATGTTGATGGAATCTTTGTTGCTCATCCGGGAATTGTAAGCAATCCGAAAACAATTAAGGAACTGACCTACAGAGAAATGAGGGAGCTGGCTTATGCAGGCTTTGCCGTTTTCCATGACGAAGCGCTGATGCCGGCTTATAAAGCAAATATTCCGGTAGTTATCAAGAATACCAACAACCCATCCCATCCGGGAACACTAATCACAACGAAGCGGGCAGCTGATCATGAGCCGGTAGTTGGAATTGCAAGTGATCAAAATTTTGCAAATATCTATATCAGTAAATACCTGATGAACAGAGAGCTTGGCTTTGGCCGTAAAGTTTTGGAAATTTTGGAGAATCTGGGTCTTAGTTATGAGCATATGCCTTCTGGAATTGATGATATTTCCATTATTTTACGTGAGCGTCAGCTAACTCCAACAATTGAAAAACAGCTGATCAGCAAACTGGAGGAAGTGTTAAAGCCGGATGAACTGCGTATTACTCATGGTCTTTCAATGATTATGATTGTAGGTGAAGGGATGCGCCAGCGTATCGGGGTTACTGCCGACAGTACCATGGCATTGGCTAAAAATGAGATCAATCTGGAAATGATAAACCAGGGCTCTTCAGAAGTCAGTATCATGTTCGGTATTCGTAAAGAACAGGAAAATCAAGCCATCCGGGCACTTTATGATATGTTTTTTAATTAAAAAAAATGCGGTCCTGTGAGTTAACTTACTTACAGCCGCACCTTTTATTTATAAGAGAGCTCAGAGCGAAAATCTTTCTCTCCTGGGCTCTTTTTATCTGCTTTCCTTTTTCTGCCGCTCCAGCTCCGCTTTAATTTTGAGTTCAGGAGCATACTTCTCTTCCCAGTCATCCGGCTTCAGCACTTTATGAGTGACCTCATGATAACGAGGTTTGCCATCTTCAAACAATTTTCCCATATTTGCTTCATGAACAATGGTAAATAATTCAGTAGGATCAACACCCAGCAAAGAAAATGAGCCATAGGTGAAATAGAGAAGGTCTATTAAAGCATCTACCTGATCAACTAAAACCTCCTCAATCTGTTTACCTTTTTCAAGTATTTTCTTTTCAGCAGTGTCAACATCTGTTTTCAGCTGTTCAACCAACCGATGAAACTCTTCCATATCATTGTTTGCTGAGGAGTATAAAAATTCCACCAGCTCTTCTGCTTTAAAACCAGCTCTGGCTGATGCCGTTTTCGCTGTGAAAGCCTGAGGTGCTGAAGGTCTCCGATTATCAAATATCCGGTGAAATTCTTCAGTCTTATCAAATGGGTTATCTATTTTCATACACTGCCTCCTCAATAATCTTATAATGAACCATCGCCTGATAAATTCCGTGATCCTCATTGGTTGCAGTAACAAAATCTGCCGACGCTTTTACTCCATCCGGGGCATTTCCCATCGCCACACCAATTCCAGTTCCTTCAAGCATTTCCACATCATTCCAGTTGTCTCCGAAGGTCATCACTTCATTCAATGAAAATCCAAAGGTTTCAATACATTTCATAATTCCCCGAAGCTTCGAGCCACCCTGCGGAATAATATCCACCACATAAGGATTCGAACGTGTGATGGTACAGTCAGGAAGCTGTCTGTTTAAATCTTCCATTTCTTCTGCAGAACTGAGAAGAACACACTGATAGATTTCTTCATTTAAAATGTTCAGTTCGTGATACCTGCATTCTTCCTTCACTGAGCGATATTTAATCAGCAGATTCTGAGCAGCAGCTACTGGGAACCATTTAGGTATAAAGCGCACAAGTTTTCTCGCTTTGCTGTTCTGTCCAAACCTCATCAGTGAGCTGCCTTCCATCTTCAGCCGTCCGCCAAACATCAACTGCCGATTTCCTGTATCAGCAAAATCAACAATCTGTTCAAGTACCGCTTTGGAGAAAGTGCGTTCATATAGAGTCTCATCTTTTGTATAGACCAGCTGACCATTGTAGGTTACAAAAACGTCAAAATTCAGCGCATCAATCTGTTCACTCAAATGAATCGGGCTTCGCCCTGTTGCAACACCACAAAGAATCCCCTGACTTTGAGCCTGGGAGATCGCTTTTCTGGTGGAATCCAGAGCTTTCGCACGTCTGTCAACCAATGTTCCATCAATATCAAAGAAAATTATTTTAATCATACATCACCTTAAAACAAATCCATCTGCTTCGGATTCAGTTCTTCATATTTCAGATTAAGTACCTTTTTCATTTCAAGTGCATTTCCGGCTGCATCTCCGCCCGAATTATTATTGAAAATAACCCCTGTCTCTTTGACTTCCAAAGACATTTTTCTAACCGCTTCACTCAGACTGGCAATCTCAGCTGAATTATACCGATAAAGTGTCCGCTTTTTTCGCCACTCTTTATCATTGGCCAGCCAACCGGCAGCATTTCTTCCATGGAACCGAAAGAGTATAAATGCTTGGTTTGTCGCAAACGGAAAAAAGGGCACTGGATTTATCGGTATCTGGGGCTCATCAACAACAACCAAAGAAAATTTTCGCTCTTTCATAAAAGCAAGAGTGGACTTAATATAATCAGCCTGATACCAGCTTCCATTTCTTAGTTCAACAGCGACCGGCAAACCATTAAACCACTTTTCGATTTTTTCGAGATATCGGACATTTTCCTTTGTACATCCAAAACTGGCTGAAAACTGAACTAAAAACGCAAACAATTTTCCGCTGTCAATAATTGGCTGCATACTGTGAAGAAAGGACTGAATCATTTCCTCTTCATTTTTGTAATAGGTTTCCCAATCTCCCTGACAGCTGATACCGCTGTATGCTTTAACAACAAATTTAAAATTTGCCGGAACAGATTCCACCCATCTTTTTACAGATTCCTGCTTTGGAATGCCATAGTACGCAGTATCCATTTCAACTAGTGGTAAATGCCCGGCGTACTCATAAAGTGTAGAGCGTTTTTTCCCCGTCAGTCTTTCATGTTCACTAAAAGATGTTAGTCCCAATCGTATCATTTTTTCCTCCAGTGTTTAGCCGTTCAGCTTTCTTTTCCTTCTTTCTATCATATCTAAAGAACAAATAAATTGTAAAATAAAACACGTTCCGTTCGCTTTGTTGCATTTGTTCATACTCTGTTAGTATGCTATATCCATTGGATATTTGCTTCACAATAAAGCTGATCCTCTATCCGAATTTCGTGACGTGTCCATGGGCCTGTTTCATTTTCCAGTACTTCATAATGACTCTCCACTTCATGTCCATATTCAACTTCTTTATCAAATTTTACATTGACTCTTAACGGCTGATGCTTGGAAAGGAACTCATAACCCAGTACATCCAGCAGCCAGTTAAAATAAATTGCATTATTTACGTGCTGGTTCCCGTCAATATCAAAAAAACGAACACGATAATTATGAAAAATCCCGCTTTCAATCTTCTCTATTTTTTCATTTCGATAAATTTTTTTGATTTTCTCACTTTCATACGGAGCAATAATTTCTTCCAGTACATTGCTCATTTTACGATTTTTTTTATTCATCAGTACAAAAGTAGTTTTGATCTGAACGCATTCTTCCCCTGCTTCATCATGTATCCAAAAATTCCGGTAGCAAAAATATTTATTATATGACATCGCCTGAGTGGTTATCTGAATGTTCTCCCCAACCATAGGTAATCTTTTTATTTCAATTTCATAGTTGGTGATCACCCAGCCCAAACCAAATCCGGCAACAAATTCCGCTCCTCTACCAAGAAGTGCACTTTGCTCCTCCGATGTCTTAATGACTACTGCCAGCATAGACGGCAGAGTCATTCTTTTCGTAATGTCGCCATCATAATATGCAACTTCGTAGGGCATTGTATAACTTTTTCCCATTAAATCCTCTCCTTTTTCCTTGTCACCTGCTTCAGTTTCCATTCTTTAAAAGTATAACATACTGATAAAAATCCTTGTATTTCATAGATACTAAAAATAATATCATTAAATATAATAACAAAATAGAAGCATATCTTTTGAATGAATAATCAAACCATGCTGAATTACGTCGTGGACAAATGCCGCATAGTAATTTTCACTGTATTGATATCTGTATTCTGGCTCCCCATTATCCTTCCCGCCTGCCTTCAATGCTGTTTTATATATGGTCTGAACTACTTCTTTAGACGAAACATAAAAGACAGTGTCCAGCTTGCCGGCTCTCCTGCTGCAATCCAAACGGAACCTCTTGGAGCATCTTGATAATTAAAATGGGCTAAACTATTTTATTTCCCCATTCAACGAAGTCGACACTTCCTTATTAAGAAGCTTCATTTTTTCAATGTTTTTCACAGTTACTGAAAAATGATCAATCCTTGTCCCTTATTCTCTCAACAAAGAAATGAATCAACCATACCTAACATACATTTTATCAATAAGAGTTATTAAAAACTCCTCGACAAAAATACGAAAACGTCTATTTTTCATTATGAAAAAGCTTATCAATTTTTACCTACAAAAAGCTGACAAACAAAGTATTTAAACTATTGTGTATCCAGTTCGCTTCATCAAAGAAAAAACAGCCAGTCGGAAATGATACTGTCTGTCATTTTTATGCCGTCACTTAAGTCGATTTTTAGTCTAAAAAAGAGGTTGTGACAGAAGTGTTCTGTCTCAAGAAATAAGTCGGAATATACGAAAATAGCTACTCATATTTTCAGTATAGTTCGACTTATTTCCGAAGAGACAACTTCTGGAACACCGTTTATTCGGTTTTAGGGATCTCAGACATACTTTTGTCACAGTCCCTTGTTCGAATAATTATTTAGACCATTCTATGTTCACAATTATTTATGCCAAAGCTCCCATAGGGTCCCATGGAGCCAGCATTTTAGGCTCTTCATTCCAAGCTTTCAACAGCTCATTGGTCAGGATATCTTTCCGAATCACGATTTGATACGTGTATTCATCCATCCAGGCATCACTCATCACGAAGAAGCCTTTGTTTCCAATCTTCTCTCCCCAGCTATTTTCCACTTTCCATTTTGCAGACTTTCCATCGATCACATCCACACCGGTTAGTACCATTGCATGGGTCATCAGGCTTTCACCATAATCCAGACGTTCTGCTTTTGTCATTGAAAAATCAATATCAAAAAGTTCATCTATTTCATATGCATTTAATGCCATTATTCCGCTTTTCCGAGTAGAAGATTGACCTACGTCACAACCAAACCAGACTGATTCTCCTTGTTCCAGCTGTTGAACAGCCAATTGCTTAAATACAGGCATATCCACATTCAGGTATTTTACCGGCTTACCGCCTACAACATTACCAAGCATTTCAACTGTATAGGTTTTGTTAAAAGGTTTGTCCTTAGTTGGAGCATTGATCACACTAATGTAGTCATCCAGATCCACTCCTATATATTTTTCATAGAAAGATAAGGGAGTCAGACCTTTATCAATGTGATATTCTTTGTCTTCATCTCTGTATTCGAAATCAAAGGTTTCAGGCGGTGTCCCTAACGAAATCGCCAGAAAATTGTAAATTTCTCCAAGCATTTCTGTCTTCTTCTCCTGAACAAGCTCAGGTGCTTCACCCGCCTCAATCAACTTGCGCAATGTCACAGCATCTTTGCGCAGCTTCTTATTCAAGTATTTGTTTAGATCCTGAGAATTAGAGCTGTTCCTGCTTTCCGGCATCACATATTTAGGAACCACACCATATTTTTTAAACAGAGAAACAATCATATCCCATTGCCCGCCATCTTGCTGCGGCGTTGCCAACAAAAATGCAACCTTACGTGAGTCCAGATTCTGATCTGCTGTTGCAATAATATTTTCATAAAAATAATTAGATTTTTCGTACTTGTCCCAGAAAAAAGTGTAGTTTTGTGACAGCTCAAATTCCTTTAATCGAAAGCTGTCGATCATTTTATGACGAAAAGTATTGAGTGCAGCAAACATCCAGCAGCGACCGCTTTTCTTCTGGTCTGCTGCTTTTCCAGTTGAAAGATCTACTGAAAAAACCTGTACATTTTCAACTTGTGCTTCTTGCGTTTCCGCTGATTCAGTGATTCCGTTTTTGACTACTGCGTTTTGCAATGCTCGTTTTTTATCACTTTCTGCAAACCTTTCTCTATATTTACCAGTTATTTCATTGTTAATTTCTGACATGTTCCTCATCCTTCCTAAAAATAGCTCATTCCCATTATAGGACTCCTTAGAAAATCTCACAACTGAAAGTTTATTGCTTTTTTGCACCACATGTATTACACTATATAATACAAAATACATTATAATTGCGAGGTGCTGCAGATGTTAATGGAAATAGACATGAAAAGTGCTATCCCCATTTATCAGCAAATCAGAAATCAAATCATTTTAGGAATTGCTTCAGGAAAACTGGGGGCGAATGAGTCACTGCCTTCCGTGCGTCAAATGGCGGATGAAATCGGTATAAATATGATGACCGTTTCAAAAGCCTACAATACACTAAAGCTTGAAGGCTACATCATCACAGATCGTCGTAATGGAACAAAGGTGGCAGAATTTCCCCCCGCAACAGAAGAATTTATCGAAGAATTTAATCAGGCACTTGAGCTGACTTTGGCGAAAGCAGCAATTCATCAGTTAAATGATGAGGATATCCATGCGATTGTGACGCAGATTTTACAGAATTTCAAATAATAAGGACGTGCTTCTATGAATATGAACATAATTTTTTTACTAATACTTTTGGGCATAAATCTTTCAATGGCTCTGCTCGGCAGAATTATTGCCAATCCTCATAAAAACATTATATTGGAGACCACCCTGCCAAAAGATAAACTAAACGAGCCGCAGGTTCTGAACGTTCGGCAGGAATACAAAAAGAGACTGTTATTGATTGCTGCAGCTTTTTCTATTTTTGATCTGCTGATACTACTTACCACCTATGATTCTATTACCCTACTGTTCTTCATGTTGTCTTTGTTTATGATGCTTGGTGTCAACTACTACACAGAGATACTTTACATTCGAAAAATGACCCACGTGAAGATAACAAACGGCTGGATTCTCCCTACAAAGCCTTTATTGGTAGATACTAAATTAATTCAAAATAAAAATCGGAAGCTGCTTAGTTACTATTGGTATTTACCTGGGATTCTGATTTCTCTGGGAGGAACCATCTACAGCTTCACCAACTATCAACAGGCTTTGGGAACAGCGATTTTTGGAGTGATTTCTCTGCTTATGGCTGGTCTTTTCATCTTCCTGCACTATCTTGTCAGTCGGCTGCCAGTAAAACCGCTGACGAATGATGAAATAATTAATCAACAAGTGAATGATGCCATGCGTCATTACTGGTCTCTGCTGCTAGTTTCATCTGCATTTATTTTTAGTCCACTGTCATTTATACCGATACTTTCTATTACATTGTCTTACCAGTCTGGAATGATTTTAACAATTGCCTACTTCATTCTGCTCACTATTTATGTCGGTTTCATTTTTTACCTTCTGTTTAAACTCAGACGTACGCAGGATCAGCTGATTATGCAGGCAAAGGATTACCGCTATGGAGATGAAGACCAATACTGGCGTTACGGTATTTACATCAATCCGGAAGATCCCAGAATCTTCGTTCCAGACCGATTAGGGATGAATATATCAACCAATCTGGGAAGACCTGCCGGTAAGATTTCAATGATTGTATTGCTTATTGTAGCAGTAGCTGCAGTGGCTCTTTCCAGTATTCCATTAATGATCAGTGATTTCTCAAGTAATCCGTTTCGAATGACGGTTACAACAGATGATATCTCTTTATCTGCACCATTTTCAAAAACGAGAGAAATCCCTTTGGATATAATCACTTCTGTTCAACTGATTGATAAGCTTCCTGCCAACAGAATTCGTATGTTCGGTTCAGCAACAGACCATTATCTTACCGGGGAATTCCGTATAGGAGATGAATCCGCCTATTTGCTGGTCTATAACAACGAAGTGCCTATCCTTGAAATAAAAACAGAAAATTATACCTACTACTACACAAATAAAGATGGTGAAAAGACGAAAAAAGAGTATGAAGAACTGATAAAAAAAGTGAACAAATAAAAAAAGCTTCGGCATCCTCAGATGTCGAAGGTCTTTTTTTGGTTGCTCAGCATTATCCTGCTACTGTAAATTTCGTATCTGCCAATGCTGCTTGCAGCTGTTCTTTGGAAATTTCATTATCGGCTGTAATCGTTGCCTTTTTTTCATCCAGTTGTACATCTACAGCTTTCACACCGGGAATTGCTTCAAATTTTTCTTTAACTATTCCTACGCATCCGTCACATTTCATTCCTTCAATTGCTACTGTTTGGTTCATAACACGTTCTCCTTTGATGTATGTTTATTTATTTTTCTAATTTGAGAATTAATTTATTTTAGTGTTCCATCCTTCGTTTCAGATACTTTCTAGCTACTCTGCTCTTCATCTTTTTGAAACTGATGACGGTTTAAATCTCTTTAGCCGCAAGGCATTCAGCAAAACTGAAACTGAGCTGAAGCTCATTGCCGCTCCTGCAATCATTGGGTTCAGCAAGGGACCGCCGAATAAATAAAGGACACCCATCGCAACAGGAATACCTAATGTGTTATAGGCAAAAGCCCAGAAAAGATTTTCCTTGATATTCTTTATGGTGGATTTACTTAATTCAACAGCTGTAGGCACATCCATCAAATCACTGCGCATTAACACAATATCAGCTGATTCTATGGCAACGTCTGTACCGGAGCCAATTGCTATACCGATATCTGCCTGAGCCAGAGCTGGTGCATCATTGATTCCATCGCCAACCATCGCCACTTTCAGCCCTTCACTTTGCAGCTTTTTAACCTCTGCTGCTTTATCCTCCGGCAATACTTCACTGAAAACGCGGTCTATTCCCACTTGTCTGGCAATCGCTTCAGCAGTACGTTTGTTGTCTCCGGTAATCATCGCCACCTCAAGCCCCATCTTGTGCAGGCAGTCAATTGCTGCTTTACTGCTGTCTTTGATGGTATCAGCCACTGCAATAACTCCTGCAATCTGCTGATCCTTTGCAATAAACATAGGGGTTTTCCCATGCTCTGCCAGTTTGTCTGAGCGTTCCAAAAAATCTGACAGGTCAATCTTCTGTTCGATCATCAGCTTTTTATTACCAAGTAAAAACTTACTGCCATCAATCACACCTTCAATTCCATGTCCGGGAATAGCCTGGAAATTTTCCATCGTGTACAATGACAATCTTTTTTCTTCTGCCGCTGCGACAATCGCTTCTCCCAGCGGATGCTCTGATCCCTTTTCAGCTGAAGCAGCAAATTGCAGTAATCGCTCTTCAGATAGTCCGCTTTTCACAAGTATATCTGTGACAACTGGTTTGCCTTCTGTGATTGTCCCTGTTTTATCAAAGACAATGGTCTGAATTTTGTGTGTCGTTTCCAGCGCATCTCCGCTTTTAATCAGTACACCGTTCTCAGCCCCTTTACCTGTTCCAACCATAATAGCAGTTGGAGTAGCCAAGCCCAGTGCACAGGGACAGGCGATAACCAAAACTGAAATTGTAATAGTCAAGGCAAACACCCATGATTCCTGACCAATAAAATACCATGATAAACCTGATAAAACAGCCAAGCCCATGACGATTGGAACAAAAACACCCGAAATTTTATCGGCCATTTTGGCAATTGGCGCTTTTGAGCCCTGCGCATCTTCAACCAATTTTACAATTTGAGCCAAAGCGGTCTCTTTGCCTACTTTTGTTGCTTTAAACTGAATGGTGCCATTTTTATTGATACTGGCTCCAATCACTGAATCTCCTGTTTTCTTTTCCACAGGGATACTTTCTCCTGTCAGCATAGATTCATCAATAGACGTTGAGCCTTCCATGACAATGCCGTCCACCGGAATTTTCTCACCTGGGCGAACAATAATCGTATCGCCAGACCTCACACTGTCAATCGGCAAATCGATTTCCATGCCGTCTCTGATCACGCGAGCATTTTTCGGCGCCAGTCCCATCAGTTTTTTTATGGCTTCAGACGTCTTTCCTTTAGATACAGCTTCAAAATATTTCCCTAAAGTGATCAAAGTTAAGATAACGGCTGCAGATTCATAATACAATTCCATTGCAAAGTGGGCATGTCCTTCAAATACCATAAACGTCCCATATAAACTGTAAAGGAATGCTGCACTTGTTCCCAATGCAACCAGAGAATCCATATTGGGATGCCCTTTAAAAAGCGAACGAAAGCCTACTGTGAAAAAGCTTCTGCCCAAATATAGAACCGGGATTGTCAGAATAAGCTGTAAAACAGCAAAGACTGAGCTGTTCATCATTGGATCAATCACTACCGGAAGCGGGAGACCGATCATATGACCCATAGCAATATACAGTAATGGTACGGTAAACACTGCAGACAGCCAAAAACGATGCCACATCTCTTTAATATGTTTTTGTTTCTTTTCCTGATCTTGATCTGTCGTATCGATTTTTCCTACTTCTTCAACAGCCTGGTAACCGACTTTTTCCACTGCAGATGAAATCTCTTCGCTACTCAAAATCCCTGGATCAAATTGAACCACCATCTTTTCTGCAGCCAGATTTACTGATGCCAAATCAATACCTTTCAAATGCTTCACTGCTTTTTCTATTGTCTGAGCACAGGAGGAACAGGTCATGCCTTCAATATCATAGTTTTTTTGCACAGTCTGACTGACTGCTTGAAATCCCGCATCTGAAACGGCCTGTTTAATGTCTTTTTCGGATAATACTTGATCATCATATTGAATCGTCAGCTTTTCTGTTGCAAGATTAACCGACGCTTTGGCAACTCCGGTCAGTTTGCCAGCAGCTTTTTCCACTATTTGAGCACAGGAAGCACAGCTCATCCCTTCTATATCAAAGGTTTTTGTTTCCACATTATTCAACTCCTTGCGTTGATTTCTATTATTTTAAGTCTATATGCAGGCGTAATTCCTCCAAGATTCTGCTTTCCCTTCAATAAAATTTTACGTTCAAAGCAACTAATTTCAATCCTTAATTAAATGACACTGGCATTGTCCCGGTATGCAATTGCATGCTACCTCTGCCGCTGCAGACGCCTTTTTCTCCTGAAGCAGCTGCTCCAGCTTTTCAATATCGGAAAAGCTTAACGTACTTTCCTTAATAATCACTTCTACAATTTGTCCCACTTTTCTGCTGCAGACTTTTGTCAGCAATTCTTCAGAAAGCGTACGAAGACTTTTTCTTTCCTCTATTAAGGGATAATAGATAAATTTGTTTCCAGAAGGCTTTGTTGCCAACAGCTGTTTTTCAGTCAGACGACTTAAAAGCGTTTTAATGGTATTCTTCTTCCACTTCATCTTTTCATTCAGAATCGTATAAACGTCATTGCTGGTTGTTTCTTCCTGTGCCCAGACAACACGCATAACTTCCCATTCTGCATCTGTAATTTTTGTTTCCGTCAACATTATCACCTTCTTCTTACCTACGTTTACATTTGTAGTCGTTTCTTCATTTCTTATATTACCTGATCTTCTTTTGCTTGTCAAAACTTTTATTCAAGAAAAAGAAAAATCAACTTTCTTATAGACTGAAAGTTGATTCTCGCTGGATTTACAATTATTCTTATACCTTGCTGTATGTTGATGTAATCATACCGTTTTTGCAGTAGGAATCAACACTCTTTAATACCACTGACTGCTTAATTGATTGAAATAAAGGAATTCCCTGTCCTAAAATCACCGGAATCGTTGTAACAATATATTCATCAATGAGGTTACAGTTAATCAGCGGAGTAATCACTTGTCCGCCTCCAACAATCCAAATATCTTTTCCTTCTTCTTTTTTCAAACGTTCAACCAGCTTATCTGGCTGTTCAGCTGTAAAAATCAGATCAGCATTTTCTGGTTTTTCATGGTGCGTAATAATATAAGATGTTTTATCCTCATACGGATACTGCTCCGGTGAAAGCTCGTTTACCACCTGATCATAGGTCGTTCTTCCGAGAACGACTGTATCAATCCGCTCCAGCAGTTCTTCATAACTGTTATCTTCTTCCGGTGCATCCGTCTCTACCGTTAAAAAATCAATGGAACCATCAGTCTCTGCTATATAACCGTCCAAGCTTGTCGCAATATACAAGATCACTTTCCGCACATTCATCCCATCCTTTTTAATGAATTTCAACTTTCATTATACAGTAGAACATGCTGATAACCGACTATCTAATCTCAGCATTAAAACCGTCTTTATGAATTGCTGCCTGAGTTGTCTGACCCACACAATAGAAATGAAGTTCCCTGTTGAAATTGATTTCCTTGCAAGTTTCATAGAATCGAGTCCAAAGAGAAGGACTGGTAAAATAAACTGCTGACAATTCCGGATCATCCAGATAGACTTTCAACTGCTGACGTGCTGATTCCGAGAATACATTGTCATACAGGGTAAAAGTGAAAAGCTCATGCCCATCTTTCAACAACAACTCTTCACCGATCGCATTAGCAAGGCTGCTTTTAGGATAAACAATTTTAACTGGTTCTTCTGAACAATCTGCTATCCATTGCTTAAACATACTTTTCTTCGCTTGAACAATCGATTGAAAAACAGGTTCAATCCCTGCTTCTCTTAACGCATTTGCTGTTTTTTCTCCAATTACTGCGAATTTCTTAATCTGAAAAACAGAAAGAAGTTTTTGTTCCTTCAATAATTTAATAAAAAAAGCTGCACTGTGCTGACTAGTCAAAAAGACCCACTCCGCATCAATCAATTTTTTTATTTGTTTCTCTTCAATCAGCCGCGGTCTCAGCCTCATCAAAGGAATTTCCATACATGTATAGTGTTGTTGTTGAAAATACAGTTTGTCGTCTATATTGTCTTCAGGTAAACGGGTCAAAAGAATTTTTCTCATCTATTCACTGTCCCCAAGTTCTTTCAACAGCTCTTCTCCCAGCTTCCTGCCGGCACCGGTAATTTCATCAACGATAAGACTTTTCTGAACAGAATGCTGCTGCGTTTTATCTCCCAAAAAACCGAACATCTGATAACCAATTGCTATTTTCCGCGTATATGCACCCACAGGCAGCTCGCAGTTTCCATTCAGCACACGAAGAAATGCACGCTCTTCTGTTACGAGCTTGCGATTTTCCTGATCATCAATGACCTTTAAGAAATCAATCATTTCCTGATCCTTCGCGCGACATTCCACAGCTAATGCGCCTTGACCTACTGCAGGGATACACTCTTCCACCAGCAGCTCCTGATACGCATACTCGGACTGTTCAAACCAGTCTAAGCGATCCAATCCAGCTGATGCTAAAACAATCGCATCCAGTTTCTGTTCCTCCATTTTCTTCAGTCGGGTTCCGACATTTCCACGAATAGATTCAACTTGTATGCCGGTTTTCAAATGCCGCATCTGAAAGTCTCTTCTCAGACTGCTGGTGCCTATTCTGGCATTTGCCGGCAGCTCAGAAATACTTTGAACTCTGCGGAAAATCAGACAGTCCGTTGGTTTTCCTCGTTTAGGCAATGCAGCCAGCGTCAAGCCCTCTGCCATCACCGCCGGCATATCCTTTAAACTGTGAACCGCAAAATCGATCTCTTCTGCCACCAAAGCATTCTCCACTTCATTTATAAAAAGACCTTTCCCGCCGATTTTAGATAAACTGACAGAAAGCAAACGATCCCCTGTGGTAACCATGGGAACAATGTCAATTTGAAACTCTCCGTGTACTGCTTTAAGTAGTTCAATAATAATTTCTGTCTGCTTCATAGCCAGCGGGCTATTGCGGGTTCCTACACGAACTGTTCTCATGATTTAGTCTCTTCCTTTTTCTACATTTACTCTTATCATACTAGGACCTATCCAAAAATTCTAGCCGCAGGTCTTTTCGAAAAAATAGATATGGGCTAGTTCTATTTAAAGAAGGAATGTTGCCGTATCCCACGTATTGTCATACACATACAGTATTTGCTCCTGCGATTACTCGTCGCATGAAGACTTTTGCTCCTGCGATTACTCGTCGCATGAAGACTTTTGCTCCTGCGATTTCTCGTCGCATGAAGACCTTTGCTCCTGCGATTACTCGTCGCATGAAGACTTTTGCTCCTGCGATTACTCGTCGCATGAAGACCTTTGCTCCTGCGATTACTCGTCGCATGAAGACCTTTGCTCCTGCGATTTCTCGTCGCATGAAGACCTTTGCTCCTGCGATTTCTCGTCGCATGAAGACCTTTGCTCCTGCGATTTCTCGTCGCATGAAGACCTTTGCTCCTGCGATTACTCGTCGCATGAAGACCTTTGCTCCTGCGATTTCTCGTCGCATGAAGACCTTTGCTCCTGCGATTTCTCGTCGCATAAAGACATCTGCTCCTGTGATTTCTCGTCGCATGAAGACCTTTGCTCCTGCGATTTCTCGTCGCATAAAGACATCTGCTCCTGCGATTTCTCGTCGCACAAAAAGATTGCTCCTGCGGTTTCTCGTCGTATGGAGAAGCTTCGGCACAACCTCAATTATATGGACAAGCAAAACGTGCAACCTCTTTAGAAGCTGCACGTTAGCTGCGCTACACAAGTAACTCCCTAATTTGAAAGCTTTCGTGTACCCACTTTATATGCAAGAAAATACATGCCGGCGATAAAAATTCCGCCGCCTGCTAAATTTCCGAAATAAACACTGACCATATTTTTACCAAACTCTGCCCATGTATTTCCTCCAAGAATAATCCCCATCGGAATCAGAAACATATTCGCAACAACGTGCTGATAGCCGCAAATGACAAAGCCCATAATTGGCAGAAAAATCCCTACAATTTTCCCAATAAAATCTTTCGCTGCGAACTGTAGATAAACAGCTGTACTTACTAGAATATTACAGGCAATCCCTGATAAAAACCCTTGTAATAAGGTGTCTTTTGTTCGCCCCAGGGAAACCTGAATTGCACGTTCTGCAAAATCGCCTTGAAGTGCACCACTGAGATAGCCAAAGAAATACGCAACAAACAGCGACCCAATTAAATTGAACACCGTCACAATGACAATATTTCTCAGCCATTCTTTACCGCTGATTTTTTTTGCAAAAAGAGCCATGGAAACGACCATCATGTTCCCCGTAACCAGCTCTCCGCCTGCCAACAGCAGACAGATTAACCCAAAAGGAAAAACAGCTGCCCCAATAACATTTACCAAAGACCCCCATTCGCTCGGCATTGTCCCCATTGTCCGAATCATGGCAACTCCTGCAATAGCTATGAACATTCCTGCTAAAAACCCTAACACTGCTAATGTCAAAAAGCTGCCTCGTGCCTTTTGTATTCCTTTTTCTATTGTGAAATCTACAATTTCCGGTGGTTGAAGTGACCCCATACTCTATCTCCTTTTCTTTGTGAATATTCATTCCTGTGAGCAGACCACAAACAGGGAACTGTCCAAAAAATTTAGATTCCTCGTTCATCTTTAAGCATGCCCCAGCTGTTCAATCTTTTCATTACTCTTTATGCAGTCTCAAACTCACTGTACTGCTGCTCTTCGTTCTCTCGCTGTCCCCTATATCAGCGAGAGAGTAGAGCTCTCCCGTCAAAACTATTTATAAATACTGTAAGTGTTTCTTATTTATTTCGGTTACTTGTTTACTTAAATAAACCACTTCATCAAATGTATAATCCTTTAGATATTGTCGGTCTACTTCATCAAAACGCTGGTCTCTTTCTTCACCGACCTGAACTGCATAGACATCAGCACCTTGCTCTGTGTACTCAAGGATTGTTTCAAAACAGATTTTCTTTGTGTCTACTAGCAGCAGTCTTTTACCGAATAGTGGTTTTTGTTCAAACCAGTCCGGACCCTTCCGTTCAGAAACTACATTTCCCACAACAATCATCGAGGGATTTTTGACTTGATTCTGAGCAATACAGTCAATCATCTGAAGGATATTCGTCGTAAAGGTACGTTGTCTTCCCATTGTTCCCCATTCAATAATAGCAACAGGCAATTCCGCAGAAACATTTTGTTCCATCAGCTTTTGCTGTGTTTCAGCAGCATATTCCACCCCCATATATAGGCAGACAGTCCCTTTTTCCGTTAGACCTTTAAAGTCCAGCTGCTCTCCCTGTTTGCGATGAGCAGTGACAAATGTTACTTTACTGCTGTGTTCTCTGTGTGTCAGTGAGATGCCGCTGTAGCTGCTGGCAGCCGAAGCGGCTGTTATTCCGGGGACAACTTCGTAAACCGCTCCCTGTTCTCTGAGAACAGCGATTTCTTCTCCCACACGGCCGAATATACTTGGATCGCCGCCTTTCAAACGTACAATTAACTGATCCTTCCGGCATTCTTCCTTCAACAGCTCATTAATATTTTTCTGCTTCAATACATGATTTTTTGGATATTTTCCGCTAAAAATGAATCGTGCTTCCTCTTTAGCCAAATGCAGAAATATTGGATGAACCAGACGGTCATAAATGATGACATCTGCTGTTTCCAGCAGTCTTTTGCCTTTTAGAGTCAGTAATTCCGGATCTCCTGAACCGGCACCTACAAAATAAACTTTCCCCATCTAGTCCACCATAACGTAGACTTTATCGCCTTCAACCATTGTTTCAAATGTACGTACACAGCCTTCATCAGGGTCCTGTACAATCCCGTCATTTAGAGAAATTTTGTAGTCATGCAATGGACAGAAGACAAAATCACCAGACACAATCCCTTCAGCAAGCGGTCCCTGTTTATGGGGACAGACATTCTCTATTGCTTTCACACGGTCATCACTTAAACGATAGACCGCAATCTTTTGATCTCCAATCAGAACTTCTCTTCCGATTCGCGGTACCAGTTCACTTAAAGAGGCTACAAATATTTTTTCCATTTTATGCTCTCCCTACTGTATACATTTCATTTTGTAATTCCTGACTGTTGACAACTTCTTCCCAAGGATTACCTCGACGTCCTGCAACAGCTTCATCTAAACGTACAATCAGCTCTTTCCGATGCTCGGCATCCAACAGAACTTCTTTTACTGTTTCAAAGCCCAGACGATCAATCCACGGAGCAGTCCGTTCTGCATAGACACCTGTTTCTCTATAATATTGCAGCATCGCACCGCAGATTTCGATTACTTCCTCTTCTGTTTCTGCAGTCGTCAGCAGCTGTGCTTCTTTTATTTCTGTTCCGCCGTTTCCGCCAATATAAATCTGGAAGCCATTCTCAACACCAATAATTCCAAAGTCTTTCACGCCGCTTTCGACACAGCTTCTTGGACAAGCTGAAACACCCATTTTAAATTTATGCGGCGTATCAATAAATTCAAACCGCTGCTCCAGTTTAATTCCCAAGCCTAGTGAGTCTTGTGTTCCAAATCGGCAGAAATTCGCTCCTACGCATGTTTTAACAGAACGAACTGCTTTGGCGTAAGCTGCGGCGGCTGTCATATCCAGTTCTTCCCAAATCTTCGGCATATCTTCTTTCTTCACTCCGAATAGACCAATCCGCTGACTTCCTGTAATTTTCACCATCGGAACATTATATTTTTCAGCAACTTTGGCAATCAAAATCAGCTGCTGCGGATCTGTCTTTCCTCCACGCATTCTTGGTATCACCGAATAAGTTCCATCATTTTGAATATTTCCATACATCCGCTCATTGACATATCTGGACTCTCGTTCATCCTCATGCTCTTTCGGCCAAGCAACATTTAAATAGAAATTAATCGCAGGACGACATTTGGGACAGCCCTCTGCATTAGTGAAATCAAGTTCTTTGTAAACTTCTTCTGAAGAAGTCAGATGTTTTGCATGGATTTGAGTCACAATCTGATCCCTTGTTAATGGCGTACAGCTGCAGATTCCAGTCGGTGCACTCACTATTTCTCCGCCAAGTGTATGTTCCAGTACAGCACCAATAACAGTTTTACATTTTCCACAGGAACCGCCGGCTTTTGTATACTTTGTCACATCTGCCACAGAGGTCAGTTCCTTTTCATTAATGGCATTAACAATCGTTCCTTTTGTTACCCCATTACAGCCGCAGATCATCTCGTCATCTGACCATTCCCCAACATCCGTACTTGCTTCTTCTCCTGCCATATGCAGTAGTGAAACCGGTGTATAGCCATCAATGATCTCTTTTTTTCTAAGAATATTGTAATAACGGTTTCCTTCTGCTGTATCGCCATACAATACAACTCCGACTACTTGATTTTCTCTGATAAAGATCTTTTTGTAGGTGAAATTAATCCCGTCAAATGCTTCGATACTGTTTACGCCTTCACACTCTTTAATCTCACCAGCTGAATAAAGGTCACAGCCCGAAACTTTCAGAGAGGTAAAGGTAGTACTGCCCTGATACGGCTTTGTTTCTCTGTTAGTTAAAACATCCGCCAGAACCTTTCCTTGCTCAAACAAAGGTGCCACCAAGCCATAAACCAGTCCGTTATGTTCCACACACTCTCCCACTGCATAAATATGTGTATTACTGGTGTGCATAAAGTCATTAACCAAAATCCCGCGGTTGATATCCAGTCCGGCAGTTCTTGCCAGAGTCACTTCCGGACGAATCCCTACAGACATCACGATCAAATCTGTTTCAATTGTTGTTCCATCACTGAATGTCATTCCAGTTACACGATCTGTTCCAAGAATTTTTTCTGTCCGTTTCTCCATTAAAAATTTCAAACCTTGCTTCTCAAGGTCTGCCTTAAGCATTTCTCCGGCTTTGGCATCCAGCTGTGTCTCCATCAGCCATTTCTCCAAATGGACAACAGTCACATCCATTCCCTGATCAACCAAACCTTTTGCTGCCTCCAGTCCTAACAGCCCGCCGCCGATAACAACTGCCTTTTTAAAGCTTTTGGCGGCATCCAACATTGCTTCTGTATCATCAATTGTTCGGAAACCGACAACTCCGGGCAATGTTGAGCCCTCTACCGGCAGGATGAACGCTCTTGAGCCTGTAGCAAGAATACATTTATCATAAAAAATTTCTTTTCCTGACTGCGTTGTCGCACATTTATTTTCCGCATCCAGTTTAACAGCCGGATCATGATTAATCAGCTGAATCTGATTTTCTTCATACCAGGTTAAAGGATTTGTAATTATCTCATCTACCGTCATTTTTTTCTGAAGGACATTGGAAAGCATAATTCGATTATAGTTCGGGTAACTCTCCTCCCCTATAATCGTAACCTCGTATTTATCTGGGTCTCTTTCTAGAATTTCTTCAATCGTACGGACGCCAGCCATCCCATTACCAATCAACAGAAGCTTTTCTTTCATTTGTGTGTTCCTCCCAATTGTGATCATTTGAACAATCTATTTTTTAGCATAACAATCTATTTTCTTTTTGACTATTAGGGAATTTCCTAATAAATCAAGCATAAAGAAAGAGAGTGGGACAGAAATAAAAGTTCCCAACTCTCTTCGGAAATAAATCGAACTATACTAAAAATCTTGGAAGCTCCAAGAAAGGACCAATCAACATCTATTCATTCCATCGAATAGTATTTTGAATCTACCCATTATTCACTAAAAATCCCATTATATCAGTAGTTACAGAAGCTGTTTTCTAAACAAATGAAATACGCTTCGAAATGCTGTTAGTTCAATGATTCTCTGTATTTGTTTCTAAAATTTTGGGTAAATTCAAAAATAGTATCTCTTGATAAATTTCGGATTGTCCGCCTTATTGCATCGAAGAATGAAGTAATTCGATATTTTCTCGCATAAGTGCTCATCACAATTTAGAGCTTACAAGCGGCGAGCGTACCTACTCTTGCTCCTGCGATTACTCGTCGCATAAAGACATTTGCTCCTGCGATTTCTCGTCGCATAAAGACATTTGCTCCTGCGATTTCTCGTCGCATAAAGACATTTGCTCCTGCGATTTCTCGTCGCATAAAGACATTTGCTCCTGCGATTTCTCGTCACATGAGGAAGCTTTGTCACAACTTCAACCTTTTCCTTTATTTTTTGAGCAAAACGCCCCTAAGATTAAGAATCATTTCACATAGCTTTGTCTCATTGTTTGCTTTCCTTCTCTAAAAATTCCTTCAAATGATTTTTTACTTGCTTAATGTTCGCAGGAGATTTTCCAAAGCTGGATAACGCAATAAGAACTTCTTCATTTTCAATCACTGCCATGTTAAAAAAATCACTATTTTTCTTTTGACTGCAATCATTCACCCATTGCCAATCCTCTGCATCATCAACGATCCTTTGGTTAACCGCCTTTGAATCAGTACATGCGAAAATCAACTGTGCTTCCTTTAGCTGTTCTTTTTGATAAGAAGCTTTAATCAGCTCAATCTCTTCCAGTAGTTGGAATTCTTCTTTAATTTCCAGAGCAATGACAGTTGGTCTGCCCCCAGCTGCAAGCAAGTGCTCTACTTTCCTTAAAGCAATAGTTCCACCGCCGATTACAACAATCTTTTTATTCGTTAGATCAATCATTATTGGGTACATAAAGCGCCTCACGAACAATTTTTTCCAAATCATCAAGAATCCTGTGATCAAATTCCAGTGTCGGTGTAATTATGAAAGTATGATTCGGAAACTCTTTGGTCAGACGTTCCTTCAGCAGATGAATCAGATGTCCGTCAAATAAAAAGAACGGAACAATAATCAACTGAGAATATTTTTGCAATAATCCGTAAATTTGCTCAATATAATCTTCCTGTCCTTTTAGACTCATGGCTGTAACAGGCAATTCTGTCTTTTCTTGCAGTTCCCCTGCAATCTCTTCCAACATCTTTTGAGGTTCTTCCGTTCTTTTTGTCCCGTGAGCTAGAAGGACACCTGCAGTATCTTTGGGCTTGCACTCTGCTCTCGCCTGAATAAAGCGTTCCAATAAAATCTGACGGCTGCCTTCTTTATCTCCAAAGGTTTCTGTCTGCTCAATGTCAATTCCCGGATATTTTTTCTGAACTTTTTTTGTTTCCATCGGAATATCCACTAACGCATGTCTGGCAGCAAACAGCAAAACAGGAACGATCACTATTCGGTCTGCACCCTTTTCAATCAACTGTTCAATCTGCCGCTGAATTGTCCATGGATGATTTTCAAGAAACGCTGCCTCTTGAAGAGCCACCTCATTCAGCCGATTCTTCAGCTGCTGAACAAAATCCATCGCTGCTTTATTCTTTTCTTCTTTCTGACTACCATGAAACACATATACTATCCCATTCATTCCCCTTCACCTCACAAATCAATCAGCTGATGCTTTATACTATACTGCAACAACTCAGAAAAAGTTTCAACCTTCAGTTTTTTCATTAAATTAGACTTATGCACTTCCACTGTTTTTACAGAGATAAACAAGCGCTCTGCAATCTCCTTATTGCTGTACCCCAAAGAAACTAACGGTAATACCTCCCGCTCTCTCTTGGACAATCGTTCATATAACTGCTCCTGCTCTTTCGCAGGTTCGCTCAGCCACTTCTGAGGATCCGCAATGTTAAATATGGGATCAATGACATGCTCTCCTGTCATGACTTTTCGAAGAGCCGCCAACAGCGCTTCATCTGAGGAGCTTTTCAAAATATATCCCCATGCTCCATACTCCAGCGCTTTTCTTAAATATTCTTCTTCGTCATGCATACTCAGAATCACTACTTTTATTTTTGGAAAGCGCTCACTGATCCGCTGGGTTGTCTGCAATCCATTTTCTCCCGGCGGCATCCGAACATCCATCAACACAATATCAACTGGATGCTGATCCAGCAATAAAAATGTTTCTGTGCCGTCTGCTGCATCCCCGACAACCTGAATTTCCGGATCTGATTCCAACAGGAGGCGCAATCCGCTTCGAACCACCGCATGATCATCTGCTATTATTATATTCATAGGTTCCTCCCTGTTTGATAGGCAGCATCAGCACAACTGTTGTTCCTTTCTCTATTTCACTTTGTATGTTTAATATTCCGCCAACAGATTCGGCACGTTCCCGCATATGCAGCAGCCCCAGGCCCCCAGATGTTTCTTTCCTAATGCCCGCAATTGAGAAGCCTTTCCCATGGTCCCTAACCTCCAAATGAAGCAGGTTCTCCCGGTCATGCAGCATAACCCAGATTTCATCAACTTCTGCATACTTAATGCTGTTCATCAGACTTTCCTGCAAGACTCTGTATGTCACTGTCTCGACCTTATCTGAAAAACGCTGCTGTCCCAAAACTGGAATAAAATGAATCATCACACCCGTAGTTTCCATCAACCGCTGCAGCAAAGCTTCAATTGCCGGAATCAACCCCAGATCATCCAGTGCTGTTGGTCGAAGGTCAATGGCAAGCTGCTTCACTTCACGTAACAGCTCTACAAAATCCTTATCAATTTCACTGATCTTATACAGCTGCTCTTCTTTCTGATTTAGACGTTTCAACAGTCTGACATCCAGCATCAGACTGTATATACTTTGTGCCAGACCATCATGAAGTTCCTGAGAAATTGCTTTTCTTTCGGTTTCATGCGCCTGATTGACATATTCAATTAAACGCTTATTTTCAATTACCTGACGCAGCTTGTCCTGAGCATCTGCGCGTCTGAGACTCAACAGCTCGACCTCATCAGATACCTCAGTCAAACTGCCGCTGAAATGCTCCTGACGACCGTCTTTTGTTTCCAAAATAAGCGGGAATACTTCTTTGGTCCAGTTTTCCTTCACTTCACAGTTCAGACAGTTTTCCATCGTAGTATGCAGCATACAGCCTTTTCCATTTGCAATCTCAATAATTTTTTGCAGTGGAACCTTCATCTGCTTCTCCAATTCAACAGCTGCTTTATTTCTTTTGATTTCACCTGAGCGAAAAAGTAAATACAATCCATCCGCAGCTGACAAGAATATGTCTTCAAATATTTTCTTTTCCATCCTATTCCTCCAACAATGGTATCAGCTCTTCTGCTTTATCTTCGACACTTTTTAATTGATCCATTTCCATCACATTAGGGGTCCGAGAACCAAACAGTAAAACCCCCTGTACTCTTCCATTTTTGAGAATTGGTGCTGCAACTGCAGTTTCAAGCTTTTCCATTCTGGCAATCGGCAACTCCAACAGATTTTTTGGATTTCTCTGCAGCTCTGAAGCCTGATAGCTTCGACCCGTTCGCCATACGATTCCTGCGATGCCCTTACCAACCTGAAGGCGGATTCTCCGGTAATTTTCATTGGTATTTCCTGAAACATATGCCCAATGAATCGTTCGGCTGTTTGTCCCTTCATTTACTTTTGACAAAGCAATTCCGATAAAATCAACATGCAGCTGCTTCCTCATGTTATCAATCTCCGCTTGTATCTGAACAGACATTTTCATACTCCTATTCCCTATTTTTTTTAAAAGTACTTGTTTTATTCATTAAACTTTTTTATGCTGAAATCATTAAACCTATCTATAAAAATAAAGGAAACCTTTCTATGACTAAATACAGACAAATTCTCAGTTCCAAACGATTAGTGATGATTATCACAACCACAGTTTTTTCTTTTTCCAGTCTGACAACTGCATTCTTCCTTATGGGTATGAGTGCCCTGCCTTATTTTATTTGGGCGGCTGTTTTTTATTTTATCCCATATGCTCTTATTATATCAGAATTTACATCCGTTTATAAAAATGATTCCGGCGGCTTGTATCACTGGCTGTCTGATTGTTTATCCGAGAAAACCGCATTTATTGCTGCTTTTTTATGGTACTGCAGTTATTTTGTCTGGATGATCAGTTTATTTATGAAACTATGGATACCTCTGTCGCTTCTATTTGTCGGGAAAGATCTTACAAAGGAAGCGAGCCCTGTCTCATTTTTCAGCACAACACAGCTGATTGGTCTGCTTTCCATATTTGCGGTTTGCTGCACATTGGCACTCAGCAGCCGCGGCTTCAAGCCAATCACCAGACTTTTAGTTATCAGCAGCACCTTGATGTGCCTGCTGGTTTTCATCAGCTTCAGCAGTAATTTGCTTCTTCAGCTTTTGCAGCCTGATCAAATTATTCCCCACCTGCAGACCAGTGCACAAAAGTCTGTTTCTGCTCAAGGAGGGTCTGTTCTTTCCAAACTCAGCTTTATGATTTTTGCCATTACTGCTTTTGGCGGTCTGGATACTATTGCCAGTATGGTAGATAAAACTGGGAGTGAGAAGAAAAAATTTCCCCGTCTTGTTATTATCAGCAGCGTACTGATTGTTCTTTGCTATTTTACAGGTATTTTTTTGTGGAGCGGCGCAATGGACTGGCAAAAGCTCCAACAGGACCCAACTCTCCATTTAGGAAATCTAATGTACAGCCTGATGAATACTTCAGGGCAGCAGTTGGCCAATGCTTTAGGTGGATCTTCTGAAACAGCAGTTTGGACAGGACAGCTTTTTAGTCGTCTGACTGCTCTAACTCTGCTCCTATCTTATATTGGACTGCTTTCTTCAATTTTTTATCTGCCTTTGCGGGTTTTGGTTGAAGGAACCCCCGATCATTACTGGCCTCTATGGATGCGAAAGAAAAACAGTCAGGAAATGCCGACAAATGCCCTATTTATTCAAGGTCTTCTAATCAGTTTATTTATTCTGGCCGTCACATGGGGGAATTCTTACGTCTCCGTGCTTTACAATCAACTGACCATGATGACGAACATTTCAAGAGCACTGCCTTATCTGCTTGTTGCTCTTGCTTATCCGGCTTTCAAAAAAAGATATGCAAAACAATCAGATATACTGCACGTACATCCGAAACTGCTGCCCATTATTATCAGCCGAAGCGTAGTACTGACCATCACTCTGTCCATTCTTTCTCAGTTGTATGTTCCGCTAATGGAAAAAAATTACAGCCAGACACTCAGTTTGGCAATGGGCCCATTGATTTTTTCTCTGATTGGTTCCATTCTCTATCAACGCTTCTTCAATAAGAAACTAGCTGAATAGAGAAAACAGGTCTTCAACTTTCAGTATGTAACAGGCTTCCATTGGAAATGTCTGACTTGCAGATGCATTTTTCTCTCAAAAAAATGCATCTGAGAAATTTTATTTTGTAGGTCCCATTTATGCAGATTTTTTAAGATATACCCACGATGAACTTAAAATTGTTAATTTTCAAAAAGCGGTATTTCAATTCTTTTACTAATTGAAATACCGCTTTTTTATATTATTTTTAGTTTTCTCTATTAACTATCGCTATACGTTTTTCCTTTTGTATTGTAAACTGAAAAGGACGTTATATAGGGAGGGGAACTGCTTTGTTTGATTTGGAAAAAATTCAATCATTAAATGATTTGGAATTGATTGTCTATCAATATATCATTGAACATCTGGAACAGATTCCTAAACTGACTATTCGCGAACTTTCAGCAAAATGCCATGTTTCAACCTCAACTATTTTAAGATTTTGTACCAAAATGGACTTTGAAGGGTTTTCTGAATTAAAATTTGCTGTAAAGAAAGCAAACAACGAACCAAGTGAATTTGAAGATTATTATGCTTCTGCAGTACATGTAGATTCGTTTCTCAAAAAAATCAATCGCGAGACTTACCAGGAAACCTTCAAACCGGCAGTTGACCTGATTTTAAACGCCCGTCATGTTGTCTTTATTGGTTTGGGTACCAGCGGTGTTTTAGGCGGCTACGGCAGCCGGTATTTTGCCAATATTGGAATCAATGCCTATAGCGTAGGCGATCCATTTACACCTATTCCACCAAGGGGATTTGAGAGTACACTGGTTGTGGTTTTGTCTGTTTCCGGTGAAACCTCTGAACTGATTAAAATGGTATTGGATTTCAAAAAATCCAATGCACATATTTTAAGTATTACTAATGATGAAACATCAACAATTGCGCGACTGGCAGATTACAATATTTCCTATTATATGCCGGACGAAAAATCTGCTTATGCAGATCCATATATTAATCTGACCACTCAAATTCCGGTTATTGCTTTAATTGAGCTGCTTGCTCATCAGGCTGGAAAACAGCTTTCAGCACAAGCTGCGGATAAATAACTATCCTGGTTAAAATGAACAGTTTCATCCCTTAACTATTTGATTTCTTGTTTCAGAGCTTATGAAAAGCAGATATTAAAATGTTGGTTTACCGGCGTTTTAAGTCTGCTTTGTTTTTTTGGACGGAACATGTTTCTCAAAGAAGAAAATCTATATATTTTTTTCATCTGATCTCTTATAGTTATCTTGTAAACGTATTCAGTCAATCGGGGTATTTTATTTCTGAATACACACTACGAACTTATTTTTCTACATGATTAATTTTTAGAGGAGATGAATTAGAATGAATGAATGGATGAACGACAAAATCCTTCCACCCGTACTAAAATTTGTTAACACAAAACCAATTACTGCTTTAAGAAACGGTATGCTGTACACCATGCCATTTACGATCGTCGGTTCTATTTTCCTGCTTCTTGCCAATATCCCTTATGAACCGGCAGCGAACTGGGTAACTGAATCTGGTTTGGGCGTCTATTTTAATCAGGCATTTGGTGCATCTTTTGCTATTATGGCTGTTTTTGCCGTTATCGGTATTGCTTATTCCTATGTTAAAGCGGAAGGCTTTGAAGGTCTTCCTGCCGGTATGATCGGTTTAGTCATCTTTATTCTGTTTATGGCTGCTGAAGTGACCGATGCAGAAAGCGGCGCGACCATTGGCAATATTATTGACAAAACCTGGACTGGCGGTCAGGGAATGATCACCTCCATTATTGTTGGTTTAGTTGTCGGCTGGGTATACAGCTGGTTCCTGCGTCATGACATCCGAATCAAGCTGCCTGAACAGGTTCCTGAAAATGTGGCAAACTCATTTACAGCACTGATTCCTGCTGCAGCATTAATCACTGGTGCAATGCTGATTTATATTTTCTTTGATAAAGTATTCAGCACAACATTCTTTGACTTTATTTACGACATTCTGCAGTCACCGCTTCAAGGGGTAACAGATACGCTTGGCGGAGCATTGATTATCGGTTTCCTTGTTCCATTTTTCTGGTTTTTTGGTGTCCATGGTTCAACTATCGTTGGTGGGATCATGGAGCCGATTTTACAGGCAAACTCCTTGGAAAACACGGAAATCCTGAAGGCCGGTAAAGCACTGACCATTGAAAATGGCGGACATATCGTGACAAAACAGTTTATGGATCAGTTCCAGACTGTTACAGGTGCCGGTATGACGATTGGATTAGTTGTCTTCATGGTATTCTTTGCAAAATCAGCTCAGTTCAAACAGCTTGGTCGTCTATCACTCGCGCCGGCAATTTTCGGTATCAATGAGCCTATTACTTTTGCAACACCAATTGTTATGAACCCAATCATGATGATTCCGTTCATTTTAACACCTGTTATTTCTTCTATCATTACGTATTTTGCCTTGTATACCGGGTTGGTACCGCTTTTCACAGCTGTTCAGGTTCCATGGACAACACCAGCCATTCTTTCCGGCTTACTTGTCGGCGGCTGGCGGACAGCATTACTGCAGGCGTTTGTCCTGGTACTTGGCTTCTTCATCTACCTGCCGTTTGCAAGAAAGATGGATGCAATTAACTATGCTCAGGAAACAAATCAACCCATTGAAGAAAGTATTTTAGAAAAAATTGAAGCACAATAATTCTTAAGCACAGGAAGAGGTTGTAACTGCCCTTCTAAATACAGATAAATGCTGGGACAGAAGCCGCTCATACGCTGACTTATCGCAGAAGAATTTTTCCTGCCTGCAGTTTTCGGCGCAGATAATCTCACACAAGCGCTTCTGTTCCAGATTTTCTATTATCATACACTAACAATTGAAAAGGACGATGATTATGTCAATTTTAAAAAAGAACTTTCTATGGGGCGGCGCAGTCGCCGCCCATCAGCTGGAAGGCGGCTGGGATCAGGGGGGGAAAGGCATCAGCGTCGCAGATGTATTGACAGTCGGTGCACACGGGACACCCAGAAAAATTACAGATGGTGTTATTCCAGGTGAAAATTATCCAAACCATGAGGCAATTGATTTTTATCACCGCTACAAGGAAGATGTGAAACTGTTTGCTGAGCTTGGCTTGAACTGCTTTCGAACCTCCATTGCCTGGAGCAGAATTTTTCCAAACGGCGATGAAGAAACACCAAATGAAGAAGGTCTGCAATTTTATGATGACTTATTTGATGAATGTTTGAACTATGGAATTGAACCGATCATTACCCTCTCTCATTTCGAAATGCCTTATCATTTGGTAACAGAATACGGCGGCTGGCGCAGTCGTAAGCTGATTGATTTTTTTACCCGGTTTGCTGAGGTCTGCTTTGAACGTTACAAAGATAAAGTAACCTACTGGATGACATTCAATGAAATCAACAACCAAACAAATTTTGAAGAAGACTTTTTTCCATTTACAAATTCAGGAATCAAATATACGGAAAAAGATAACCGGGAAGAAATCATGTATCAGGCTGCCCACTATGAATTAGTTGCCAGTGCAGAAGCCGTAAAAATAGGGCACCAAATCAAACCTGATCTGCAAATCGGCTGTATGACAGCTATGGTTCCCATCTATCCTTATTCCTGTTCACCAGATGACATGATGGCTTCAGTCAGTGCCATGCAGAAAAGATACTGGTTTACAGATGTTCATGTACGCGGTCATTATCCAAGTACCATCGAACGTTATTTGGATCGCAAAGGCTATCGGCTGGATATCACCTCCAAAGACTTGGATACTTTGGCTGAAGGCTGTGTAGATTACATCGGTTTCAGCTACTATATGTCGTTTGCAGTAAAGGGAGAAAATAAAGCCCCTGCATTTGATTACAACGAATCAAAAGATCTGGTCAGAAATCCTTATGTCGAAGCATCTGACTGGGGGTGGCAAATTGATCCTCAAGGTCTCCGTTATGCCATGAACTGGCTTAATGACCGATATGAATTGCCTTTATTTATCGTTGAAAACGGCTTTGGCGCAATAGACGAACTTCTACCTGCTCAAACTGTGGATGATCAGTATCGTATTGATTATCTTAAAGCACATATTGAAGCGATGAAAGAAGCTGTGGCATACGATGGAGTTGATCTGATCGGCTATACGCCGTGGGGCTTTATTGATCTTGTTTCAGCAGGGACCGGTGAAATGAAAAAGCGTTATGGTTTCATTTATGTTGATAAAAATAATGATGGCAGCGGCTCAATGAATCGGTATAAGAAAAAATCATTCGACTGGTATCAGGAAGTTATTAAATCCAATGGTGAAAAACTATAAATCTCAGCTTTATTATCTCAACTAAAAGAATAGATAAAATTAGATTCCGTTCAAAAAAGAAGAAACATGAGCTTGTTTATGAAATCTCATGTTTCTTCTTTTCCAAATTTTGACTATTTATTATTCAGTATCTTTTTTATTTACAAGTATTTTCCTGTCAGTGAACTAGTTTCACTAATATCCGCAGGTTTCCCTTCAAAAACAATCTGTCCGCCCCGATCCCCTCCATCAGGTCCTATATCTACAATCCAGTCTGCCTGTCGAATAATATCTACATGGTGTTCAATCACAACTACTGTATTTCCTTGGTCCACGAGATGGTTCATAATTTTCATAATTTGTTCGATATCCGAAAGATGCAGCCCAGTCGAAGGTTCATCTAAAATATAAATACTGCCTTGTTTGTAAAACTCACTTGCCAGCTTCATCCGCTGGCATTCTCCTCCAGATAAGGTGCTCATCGGCTGACCAATCGCTAAATAATCCAACCCTACCTGCGACATTGCCTTCAGCTTTTTAACTATCCCAGCAGTATTGAAAAAATTCAAGCTTTCTTCTACTGTCAAAGCAAGTACTTCATTAATCGTAAGGTCCTGATATCGGTAGCTCAGCACTTCCTGCTTAAATCTTTTACCTTCACAGACTGGGCACTCCAACTTTACAGCATCCATAAATGCAAGATTCGTTTCAATGTATCCCTGCCCTTTACAGTTCTCACAAGCTCCTGTGGAATTGTAGCTGAATAATGAAGGAGAGACACTGTTTACCTGACCAAACAATTTTCTTATGGCATCCATAATCCCAATATATGTAGCAGGATTCGAGCGGGAATTTGTCTGCGCAGCAGCTTGGTCAATGACAATAGCTTCTGGAAATTGAGCAAGAAAAGATTCTCTAACCAATGTGCTTTTCCCTGATCCGGCTACTCCTGTGATCAGACTCAATGTTTTTTTGGGAATATTTAATGAAATATTTTTCAGATTATGCCTAGAAGAGGTCCTCCCCTGATAAAAATCAACAGCCTCCCTCGGCTCCTGATTGATAGGCACCTGATTTTTCAGAAAAGTTCCTGTCAGAGTATTTGAGTTCAGCAACTCACCATAACTTCCAGTGAACATAATTTCTCCTCCATGCTTTCCTGCATGAGGTCCCACTTCTATGACCTGATCAGCAATCTTAATCACATCCGGATCATGCTCTATCACAATGACTGTGTTTCCCTTATCCCTTAGCTTAATCAGCAGCTCATTCAGCCGATGAACATCTCTTGGATGCAAACCAATACTCGGCTCATCAAATATATACAGCAAGTCAACCAGACTATTGTTCAAATGCTTTACCATTTTCACTCGTTGAGATTCTCCTCCAGATAACGTCGCTGTCTCCCGATCCAGACTTAAATAGCCTAACCCAATATCAACCAAATTTCCGACTTTTTCCTGTAGACCGCGTAAAATAGGCAGCGCCTGCGGCAACTCGAATGTTTCAAGTACTGACTGTAGTTCATTTAGCTGAAAAGCAGTCAGATCAGCAATAGAATATCCGGCTACTTGAACCTGTAACGCTTTCTGTGATAATCTTTTTCCTTCACATACAGGACAAATCGTTTCATGTGTATATTCATTTAAAACTTTCTGTGCTCGTGCAGTCAATTCCCCTTCTTTCATAAGATAGAGACGATTAAACTTGATGACAAGACCTTCATAGCTGGAATTCACACCATCAATTTTAACTTTAAGATCCTGACCATACAACAGAAGCTCCAGTTCCTCCGAAGTATATTCTTTAATCTTTTTATTTACATCGAACAATCCCGAATCAAGATAACTTTTCATATACCATTCTGTGTTTTTAAATGGCGGAAAAATAATGGCTCCTTCTGCCAATGACTGTTCCCGGTCCAAAAGCTTATTTTCATCCACTTCCACTTTCCTTCCGAGCCCCTGACATTCCCTGCACATCCCTTCTTTGTCATTAAAGGAAAAATGATTAGCTGTTCCAATACTTGGCTGACCTACTCTTGAAAATAATACTCTCAATAAAGAATTGATATCCGTAATTGTTCCCAGCGTTGAGCGGGAATTCCCACCCAGTCTTTTTTGATCAATTACAACCGAAGTCGATAAATTCTCAATGGAATCTACATTGGGCTCCTTGTATTTTGGTAAAAAAGAGCGAACAAATGCACTGAAGGTTTCATTCAGCTGTCTTTGCGATTCGCTTGCAATTGTCTCAAATACAATCGATGACTTTCCTGAACCAGATACTCCTGTAAAAACAGTTATTTTTCTCTTCGGGATAACGACATCCACATTCTTTAAGTTATTTTCTCTTGCACCGGTAATTCGCAGATATTCTATCATATCGCGTCCTCCTTCAATTGTTTATTTTCAATGCTACACTCTGCTTTTTATAGCAGCAACCCTATCATAACACTTTAATGCAAATTCTAAAGTTTTGTTTTAAAAAGCCCTTTATTATAATATACTTATACTAAAAGTTTAGCATAGAGAGGAGTTTATAATGAATTATCGTCCAATTGATATTGCAAAAAAACTAAATATAAGCACCAGTCTGCTGCGACATTATGAAAAATACGGACTGTTTCCTAAACCTGATCGTTCTGCAAGCGGCTATCGTATCTATACAGAAACAAGCTTGCACTTCTTGAAAGCCGTTCGAACATGTACTCTTGCTTATGGTTATCAAATGACTAAAGAAATGACAGCTCTTGTTGAAAAAAGAAAATATATTCAATTATTTTGGCTGATTAATGATGCACAGTTTAAATTGCATCAACAAAAGCATATTACTGAGCAGACTTTGGCATTGCTTCATGAAGAAGAAAGTCATGTGATTACACACATGCCTAAAAAAGGCTGGATCAGCATTGGGGAAGCAGCCGAACGTTTGTCTGTTACTGAAACAACGATCCGTCACTGGTCTAAAGAAGGGCTCATCCAAATACCCAGAGATGTTGAAAGCAATTATCGACAATTTGATGAACAAGCATTAAGAAGACTTCTGATCATCCGGCTGATTCGATCATCAATCTGGTCACTGGACACAGTCAGAGAAATACTGAATACATTCAATGCTGATACACCAGCAGAGCTGATCAAATTGGCAGAGCAGTCCCTTCAGGCACTGAATAAGGGACTGGAGCGTCAATTCATCGCTCAAAACTATTTGTATCAGCTGATTACCTTTTTAACCCCCGAGTACTTTATTGATTTTCCCGGAATGGAATTCTAGGACCTAAGAGAGGTTAATAGTAAGAGGTAGTTTCTTTTTAAACCAAATGATAGACAACGAACTTTTAGAAAGTACAACAAAACGAAAAGCAAAGTCTCTTAGGAGTCCTTCGCTTTCCGTTTTATACTTAAAAAATTTTGGGACTGCTTTTAACAGTGAGCCGCTTGTCTAAAATCAATATCTATTCCCAAATAATCGGTACGACACAATTTGTCACGGCATCAAAATTTCCGTCCTGAGAGCTGGCGCTGAAAGTAAATTGAATCGTTGTTGTTTCTTCTTCGATATTGCTTATAGTTATTTTCTGATCTTCCAATGTTAGCTGTGCTTCTCCAATAGCCCCAGCCTCTTCATCAGCCTCCCATAGAGTTGCTTCAACTCCACATGTACCATCAAACTGAGTAGAGTAAGTAACTGGATGTCTCATATTAAATGTTTTAGTCGTTCTATCAACATACACTGCAGGAAATTCAACCCTTCCATAACCAACAGCAGTTACCCTTTCTAAATTCTCTAAATCAGAAAGCGGACTGAAATCAAAAACAGAACCATAATAACCTAAGTGAAGTGTCTTTAAATTTTTCAGTTCTCCAAAGGGCGTAATGTCTACCGGAGTACTTCTTCCCGGTTCAAAAGAATAACAGAAAAATTGCTCTAAGCTATCCATCCCGCTAATCGGGCGAAAATCAACCACATATAAATCGGTACTTGCTGTATATGATAAACTCGTCACATTTTTAGCAAATTGAAGTCCTTCCAAAGAACTTACATTACTGGCACTCAATTGTTCCAGCCGCTCCATTTGGCTAACTGTTGGAAGCTCATTTTCAACGGGCTCTTCTTCCCCAGTTTCAGGATTCCATTTCACTTGTTCAACAATCTCTGACCTAAGATTATCATCCGGAATATACACCTTCCGTTCATTTGCCGTTGTGCTTTGCCCCAAGATTAGTCCAAGTGCAAGAATTGCTGCTCCTCCCAGTAAAGATAATAATACTGTTTTTACACTTTTCTTCATTTCAAATCCCTCTCCTTTACAACAAGATAATTTAATCATATCATTAAAAGCTGTAAAGTGAATAAATGTTTCGATATTCATTACAAAAATCGTTAAATTCTATCGGAAACAATCTGTAAATACGAGAGGAAAATAAAAAGGTATGAACACAAGAAATATTTGTACTTCTGCATTTTATACCCAGTCTTTACATCTATACAGCTGCTTCATCCTTTATTATTCCTGCAGCCTTCAAAAACATACAGGTTACTACCGGTCCTACAAAGGAAAAACCTCTTTTCTTCATGTCCTTTGCAATCGTTGTTGCCTCTGGAAGTACATTAGGAATCTCTTCCTCTGATTTATAGTTTTTTACAACAGGAACTCCGCCAACAAAATCCCACAAATACTCTGAAAAGCTGTCGTACTCCTCCAGCAGTCTGACGATTGCACGTGCATTTTGTATCACTGCCTTTATCTTTCTTGGATTCCGGATCATATCAGGATCTTTTGCAATACGCTCAACATCATCTGGAAAGAAAGCAGCAACCTGTCGAAAATCCATCTCACAAAAATTTCGCATCAGCACATCTTTTTTCCCAGCCGCGGCCTGCCAGCTCAAGCCCGCTTGAAAGACACCCACTGTTAATAATAAAAAGAGCTCCTGATCATTTTTCCCCGGCTTTCCCCATTGATCGCTGTACCATTGATATTTTTTCATTACTCCTGCCTCCTCTTAAATCCAACGTGTTCCAGTGTAGTTGGATATTTTATACATCACAAATATTGAATTTTTTTCTCCGACTTTCAGTTTTTATTATTGTATCATATTCATTATTTTCACCTAGTATAATAATGTACGCAAAAACTGAGGAAACATTTTTAATAGACTTCAAATAGATTGAATACGAGCTTCATCTGTTTTTTCAGTTTCCTAAACAGGAACAAATCTGCCAATACGTTTTCCTCAGCATATCTAATAACCATATTCATGTATTTTTTAGGTACCCTTTAATCAGAATATAGCTGATCTGTCTTTTTATAAGTAACTACTTTTGATTCTTTATTCTTGGTATCTCTTTGAATCGCTCACCCGCTTCTTTTTGTTGAAAATAAGTCAGAAGCTCTTTTCACTCCCTTAATCTGAACCTGTCAGCTATCTTCTTTAAAATAAACCCTAACATTATCATTCAAAAGAGCCTGATTGATTTTTTCATCGTTGTACTTATTCTGTTTTTTTAGGATACACCTCTTTTTCAAATTTTTTCTTTTCAGAATCAGATGAATTTCCCAGCCGCTCTCTCGCCTATAAAATGGCAATTGGAATCACCCAATCTTCCAGATAAGCTTCTACCAAAGAGCATTACTAATGGTTATAGTCTTTTTCCACAGTAGTGGTTCAAAAATTCGGATCGTCCTTTGGCCCATAGCATTACTACTCATCTCCTCTTCTATCAAGCAAAGAAGCTGTCGCTGATAATCGAATAAATTTGTCCTATAACACAACCGGCTTCCTTTGATACCAAAAAGATATAAACTGTGGTCAGCTCTGCCATCTGTCCATATTACTGCATTTACACCGCTTCCTTTAGAAATAAGCTACGGACTTGGTTCCGAGCTTTGATCTGTAAAACTTCCTTTAAATCGCCTACTATTGCACCAGCTATCCTCATTTTTCCCTTTTTTGTTCAACAGAAATATCTCTTGTATACAGGACAGGACTCTCTTTATTTATGGACTCATGTATTTTAAGCTTTAATCTTTTTATAAACGCTTCATTAGGTGCTGCATACTTTTTACCAGCCAGATCTAAATTACAATTTCGAGCATCTATTACAATCAGCATATTCGTCCTTCTCTGCCTTTTTACTATACTTTAGTATAGAACTTAAAAAAAATTACTCCGCTGCTTGAAAAAAACACTGATATCCCAAGCGATAGACGCTATGATACCAGTGTTCCAAAAATTTACTATTTACTTAGCTGAATTCCATAAATCGGTTTTCATCACTCATATACTCTTTTTCACCAGCAGGTTCTTCGATTGAACCAAATACCAGTTGGCCTCTTAACTTCCAGCTGTCTGGAATGTTCCATTCTTTCGCAACAGCTTCATCAATTACTGGGTTATAATGCTGCAAGTTTGCGCCAATATTAATTTCTGCCAATGCGGTCCAGACATTAGCCTGAGTCAGACCGCTTGCTTGTTCAGACCAGACAGGGAAATTTTCAGCATACAATGCAAATTGCTCTTGCAGGTTTTTAACAATATCCTGATCTTCAAAGAACAAAATAGTACCGGCAGCAGCAGTAAAACTTTTTAGTTTCTCCTGAGTATTAGGGAATGCTTCAGCAGGAGTTAATGGCTTCAACGCTTTCTCTGTTATATCCCACAGTTTTTTATGGGCATCCCCAAACAAAAATACCACCCGTTGTGTTTGAGAGTTAAAAGCAGTCGGGCTTTCTTTTACCACTTCTTTAACAAGTGCAGTAAGTTCATCTCTTGTCTTTGGCAGATTATTTCCTAAAGCATAAATTGAACGACGATTCTTTAATCCATTTACAAAATTTGACATAATTTACTTCCATCCTTTCATCATTACAAATCAATAATTACTGCTACTGTTATTACTATACACCCTTACGAAAAGTAAGTAAAAAGATATGCCTATTTTTGCTTGATTATTTTTTATTTTCTCGAAGTCGCATACATTTAAGCTTAAAATCAAAGAATTTCACTTGGGAAACATTCTCTTTATCAATCTGGTTATCCACAAGAAATGGATGAATTCCCTAAATTAAAAGGAGGTCAGTACAAATACTCATGAGGGTGATAGCCCTCATGAGTATTTGTACTGACCTTTATTCAGGGATAGATACGAAAAGCGTTCAGAACTTTATTTCTGTCCCGCTCCCTTTTTCTCCAACTACTGTTTCCGTTTATTTATTCATACCTTAGTGACTCAATTGGATCTAAGCTTGCTGCTCTTCTTGCCGGCAGTGTTCCTGCAAGGAACGCAATAACCATAATGATGACAATAATTGAGAGACTGGAAATTGGCGAAAATTGTAATAGCGTAAACCCAGTTAATGCATCTAAAAATGACTTTGCAGCAAACTGATTAATAAACACACTTGCCCCCATTGCACCAGCAATTCCTAAGACAGAACCAAGGAATCCGATCAGTGCTGCTTCAACACTGAAAATCATAAATACTTTCCCGCTGCTCAATCCCATAGCTTTCATCAAACCAATTTCTCTCGTTCTTTCCTGAACAGACATATACAGAGTATTGATAATTCCAAAGCTGGCTGCCAACAAGGCAATAGCTCCGAACATTGTTAATACTCCAGTGATAGCATTGATAATATCCCGAATCATACCAATTTCATCTTCAACAGTCGTTGCAGTATAACCGTCCTCTTCCAGCTTCTTCTGGATTTCTTTGACTTCCTCTGTTGACAGTCCATCTGCCGTCACTGCTGAAATTGCAGTATACTGGTTCTTCATTGCATCGGGCAGCCCTTTCTCATTAATTTCAGCAATTCTGTTTCCCAACGCCTTGCTGACGATTGATTGACCGCCTTGAATCAGGCTGGTTGTTCGAACCCCGATAATTTTAGCTTCTAAAATTTCCTGCTCACCTGTTGCCTGAGAACTGACAGCAATTCTAACTATTTCGCCTATAGCATCCTGTGCTTTTTTATAACCCAAGCTTTCCAAGTATTCAGGAGCAAGATTTAGTTCATAAGCTTCCCCAGTTGAAGTTACTTCTTTCCCAGCTTCCAAATCTATTGTTATCTCACTCGGTGTTGCTGCAGAAAAAACAAATTTTTTATCTCCCGTCCCCTGAATATAGTCAGTTGACAGGAACATGAAAGGCTCTGCTTTTTTAATCCCTTTTTTCTCTTTTACTTTATCCAAATCCCTGTTTGAAAGGTATTCCATTTCAGCACTTGCCTGTTCTGGATTATATTCAGCCGGCCCGTCACTGCTTTCCATTCCTGTTTCCATCTTAGGCTGGACAAACAACTGATTTTCTCCGCCTACACTGCTGACTTGTTTATCAATATAATCATTCACACCTGTATTTACACCCGTTGTTAAAGAGATAGTGAAGGCGCCAATAAATATTGCCACAACAGTTAAAATCGTTCTTCCTTTATTTCTTAATAAATTTGCTCCTGCTGATTTTAAAATATCACTGATTTTCATTTATTCATCCCCTTCTATGATTTCTCCATCTTTAATACGTATTTGACGATCACAACGAGCAGCTAATTCATCATCATGAGTCACTATAATCAGTGTAATTCCTGATTTTTTATTCAGATCAAATAATAATTTTTCAATTTTTTCCCCTGTAGTTGAATCGAGGTTGCCGGTCGGCTCATCAGCAAAAATAATCTGAGGATTATTTACCAATGCACGTGCAATACAAACCCGCTGTTTTTGTCCTCCCGATAAATTATTTGCTTTATTGTTGGTCTTATCTTCCAGTTCCACTGCTTTCAACGCCTTCATTGCCATTTCTTTTCTTTGACGTCCTGATATTCCGGCAATTTTTAACGGAAGCATTACATTATTTAAAACTGTATCTTTCGGATTCATAAAAAACTGCTGAAAAACAAAGCCAAAGCCTTCATTTCTCATATGGTTCAGTTCCTTTGTCTTGATATTTTTAACACTGCTTCCATTCAATAAAACTTCACCCGAAGTAGGTTTATCCAATAATGCCAAAATATGCATTAATGTAGACTTGCCGGAACCGCTTTTCCCAATAATTGCTATAGACTCGCCTTGTTCGATTTTAAGATCAATTCCCTTCAGTGCTTCAAACTTTGATTCATTTCGTCCATAGCTTCTTTTCAACGCTCTTGCTTCAATTACAGACATGATTATCCTCCATCATTTTTTACTGATTTTTTATCACATCTTTCATTTTGAAGCAACACCTGTTACTTGTCATGGTACTGAGGATGTATTTATTTCTCATCATTTAGTTCATTGAAAACAGGAATAGGAAATGGGTATTTTTATAATAAAAAAGCCCTGAAAAAGGAATTGTGCCAGAATTCATCTGTACATCTCCTTTTTCAAGAGCTTTACTTATTTATTATCATTGTCCTGATTAAGAATTATCTGTTCCAGCAGACGATTCTCTGTTTGAATAACATCAAAGAAGCCGCTGATTTTTTCAAGCTGTTCATAATCAATCTGATACAGCTTCACACTTGGTTTTATGAACAGGAAGCCGCGATTGATTCGTACGCGATTGTTAATCAGATGACACTGCTCCATCATTGACTGAAGATCCATCTCAGAAACACTGTTCTTGATCCGTTCAACTCGTTCGCGCTCATAAGTAAGTTCGTCTTTTGTAACAATCATTTTCTCTGTAATTGTCACTAACTCCTTATTCAACTTCCATGACTGTTCAATAAACTTAGCTTTCTTATATAAATCATCATAATGAATCAGGTCAATTTTAACTGGTTTGTACCAGTCTTCTTCATCCACAGTTATTTTTCTGTGCTTCTTAAAACGTTTTAACCCGCTGACAAGCAGACTATTTTCTATAGCGAGCAGCTCGTGTTCCAATTTTTCTTTTGCTACCCGCACACGTTCCTTTGACGCTTTTTCCCGCTTCAGACTTTCTTTCAGATAAACAATTTCACTCTCTTCTGTCCGAGCTAAGGAGTTTTCTGAAGACTTCCTGACTGCAGGAAGGTCAACAGAATTTTTACGACTTTTACGACTTTTTCTGCTGGCAGCAACCGGCTCATACTCGTAATCATCCTCTTCTGGTGTTTCATCAATAGTTACATTAACTGGAAATGACAGCTCTTCAGCCGATCCTGAATCATCTTCTTCATTCAAAATCTCATCCAGATGCTTCTCCAGCATTTCACTGATGGATTCATTTAAGTTACCCTTCATTTGCTGAAGGCTTTCTATGATATTGAAATAGATCGGTGTATCATAACTTTCATCACGAATGGCAATGGGAATGAACTCACAGGCGTACGTACTGAATTCTGCTTCAATTTCTTCCGACATTTTCGTCCACAGAAACTGAGGAAACAGCTCCTTCAATTCATCCAGCAATGCTTCTTCATCTAACTGAACCTGAAAAAATTGGATTTCTAGATAGTCGCGGTTCTTCTGTGAATTCTGTAACTGTTTAACTACCTTTTGTTCCTCCATTGGAGAGAAACTACTTCCAGTTACTCGGCTATAGATGCCTTCACATGAAACCAGCAACTCATCCGCAGAACTGTTTTCATAAATTGTTGTTCCTAAATAATCAGGAATTGCTTTTTGGTGAAAAAAAACATCAAATGCCTCACTCACTGAATCTTCCTCCCTTCTCTATAAATCCATTTGGTCATCTTTAACTAAATTGATGATCTGACTGAACGCCAATTCTGACTCTTCTTTTACATTTTTGATTCGATTGTAATAATTTGTATATTCCCGCTCCGCTTTTTCCAATCGTTTTAGAATAACAGCTTTCCGCTGAACTTCCTCATTAATCAGCTGAGCGCGATGGTTTGCCTGATTAACAATTTCTTTCGCCTGACGTTTTGCTTCCAGAAGAACTTCACCAATATCTTCTTTAGATAACTGTGTCTCAGTAGTAAGCTCTTGCTGTGCCAAACGGCGTTTTGCAGAATCAAGCTCCTGACGCAGTCTTGATAATTCTTCATAAGTAGAAGTATCTGTTGTCGTCGGATCATTTGACATAATAACAATTCTATCCTCAGACAATTTATCAATTTCCTGCTGTTTGGAAAGTAACTCCTGCTCATATTGACGAACTTTTTGAGAAAAACGTTCTGCTTTCTTGCGATTCAAGTCAAGTTCATCCAGCTGACGTGTATTTTCTCTGGATAATTCATCATATTTTCTCTGCAGCTGCTGCAGTTCAACAATCCGGATTTCATAATCCTTCGGTACAGCCTGAACTGTAGCCAATTCATTTTCAAGGGAAACATTTTCCTCTCTTAGTTCAGCCGCTTCTGTTTCTGCTTTTGTAAGAGCTCGTTGACTTTTTCGTAATTCAGCTTTTAATTCCTGAATCTCATCCTGCAGCTCTTCTAATTCATCATCATCGACAACAACTGGTGCCGGCCGCTTTTTCTTTTTAGGAGCAGCCGGTTCAGACTGTTCTTTCTTTTTAAATGAGAAGCGTTTCGGAGCTTCATCGTAATCATCTTCATCTTCATCGTCGTCATAATCATCATCGTCATAATCATCATCGTCATCGTCATCGTCATCGTCATCGTCATAATCATCATCATCGTCGTCATAATCATCATCGTCGTCATCGTCGTCATCGTCGTCATAATCATCATCGTCGTCATCGTCGTCATAATCATCATCGTAATCATCGTCGTCATAATCATCATCATCGTAATCATCGTCGTCATACTCGTCTTCATCATAGTACTCATCATAGTCTTTTTTGGATTTATTTTTTCCTTTTTTTAAAAAAGAGAACATGGATTCACAGCCTTCCTAATTTATGTTAACTATTATTTATATTTATATTTATGTGTCTATTTTATCCTATCCCCCTTTTTACTTCAATCGTACGAATTATCATTTTTTATGGTCTATATAAATTATAGCGATCAATCAGCAGTAGATTACATCTGCTTATAATATTTTTCTTTATTGAACTGTCAAAACAGACTTGTAGTCAATATAGTTATGGTTTTATAAATTCTTTTTCAAAAAACAAATCATTCTCATTGGTGTCCTGAATAATGGAATCTAGATATTCCTTTAAGAATGAGGATTCTTCATAGATAATCTTATAAGCTTCGGATTTTCTAATTTCTTCAGCTTCTTTATCAGAGATATCATCTTCACCGGTAAAGAACCGCACATTTAGTCTACTAACAAGTTCCACCGCTTTGTCCAGCGCTTCATCTTCATAAAAACTATTTTCCAATAATGTACTGTATCCCATTCTGCGACTGTCCTTAATAAACAGTTCTTTTAAATAAGTACTGTGTCCCAGTATATTTTCGTCAGTAAGAGACTGTTTTTTGGCCCATTGATCAACATCCGTTTTTTTTCTTGAATAAGTCAGCTTATCTTTTTCCAATTCAATGATTCCAACTGGATTAGGTGTGATGGCAAATGAGCCGGTTACAATCTCTGTAATTCCCGTTGCTTCATTTGTCAAAATATCCTGTGCATGTATGTGACCGGAAAACACGACTGAAACCTTAAATTCCTGAAGCAGCTTACCAATCTCCTCAGCATTATTCAATACGTATCCCTTACTCACTACAGCATTATGCTCAAAAAGATTGTGATGCATAAAAACCAGTGTCTTCTTACTTTTATCAAAACTAATTTTTAATTGTTCCGACATCCACTTCTGTGTCTTCGAATCAATTTTACCAGCAGTCATCGGAGCACGATTTGAAGAGTCATTTGTATAAATATTTGTATCTAAAAACATGAAGTCATACTCATCATTTATCTGAACCAGATAACTTAAAGAAGAGTCATCCCGAACAGCGGCCTGAGCATAGCCAGACTCAGCAAACAGCTCCTGAAAATCAGTTGGAGAAATTTGATCGATCTTTTCTTGTTCTTTTCCTAAAAAACTTCGTGCCCATCCATCATAAATATCATGATTGCCTGGGATGACAAATGTCTCTATACCTGAGTCCTTCAAGGGAGACAGTATTTCTGCAAATTTTTGAGCACTGACATATTCTCCATTCAGCGTAATGTCTCCTGTAACTATCAATCCATCCGGCTTTCGAGCTGCAGCATCTGTTATAAGTGCCTGAAGACTTTCTTTCTGATAATTTAAATCTTTTCCCGCAGTTGTCATTTGAATACGCTGAAAAGCTTCACCTGAATCATACAATTCCTCATCAATATAATGAGTATCTGTAATGACCCAAAAATCCAGATTATCTTTTTGAAAAAGCACTTTGTCTACAGGTTCTGCTTTCCCTGGATTGTTAAAAGCAAATATAACAAAGCTTAGAAATACCGTACCAAAAATACTTATAAAAATCACTGGTGCTTTCTTTTTCATTTCTATTCTCTCACCCAAACCATTATATTTTAAATATAAATAGTTCAAAAATGGCTGGGAAGAATCCCAGCCACATAAGCTATCATATATAATTGAATAACCAAAACTGGAATATGGCACATTCACCCTGCTGACCGACAAGCAGCACAACACAGGCAAAATACTTATTCACCATTCCTTTTGACGAGTAATTGTGGGTCCATATCATGAAATTACAGTTGAATGATATGATTCAATCTGTAACCTCATAACGGATCTGTCCCAGCTTCCACTTGACAACATTCAATTAGATAGACGTCGCATAGGGCGGAGTCAATACCAACTCCTGGCCTTCAGTTAAGAAATACTGATCTAAGCTATTCCACTCTTTCAGTGAAATAACTGAAATTCCTGTCTTTTTAGAAATTTTCGCTAATGTATCGCCTGATCTCACTTCATAGACACTGCTGCTTTTCTTTTTGGAAGCAGTCATTTTATAAGATTTAGCATTCGCCTGTTCTCCCTGCATCGAATTGATAACACGTTGAACACTTCGAATAGAACGATCAACAATTTTTTCCTGCTTCACTACTGTTTTTTCTTCTTTTACTTCAGTAGTAGGAATGACTAATTTCTGACCTACAAAAATCATTCGACGTTCAAATTGATTTCTTTCCAAAATAGCAGAGACAGGGATATTGTATAACTCGCTGATAGATTTCAGAGAGTCACCTTTTTTCACAACGTGATAAAGAATATCCAGCTTTTCTTCCATTTCTTTATCTTCTTTTTTTAGATCAGTCTTGCTGTCTTTCTGTGTTACTTTATTATTTAGACTTGCAAGCGTTTCAGTCTCAGTATTCAGTTTATCAAACTCTGTCAGATCATAAGCTTCAATCAGACTGTTCAGTTTAGATGCGTAGCTGGTATCTGTAGCATAACGCCCTGTAAGGAATTTTGTAGCATCTTTATATTCCTTTGTATTGCTTTTCCAGGTACCGCTGTAAAAACCGCTATTGCTGTTCACTCCGCCGTTTAATAATTTCATGTAATCTGTTAATGACTCTTTATATGACGGATATTTTCTAAAGCTGGCGCGAATACTGATCATATTGCCGCCGCCCGTGTCCTCTTGGGTCAGAAAATTAACACTTTCACCTTCGTAGCTTCCCTTAATCCCAAAAAGATTATAGTTAGGTGCAGAAGCCAGCGCACTGTTTCCAGAGCCGCTCTCCAAAATCGCCTGGGCAATCATTACTGAAGCATAGAGATTGTTCTTGCCTGCTATCTCCCGGGCATCTTCACTGATTTCATCAATAAATGCCTGTGTCGTCAGATTTCTTGGAATATAGTAAACACTGGTTGAAATCCCAGAATCTGTTCCTGTTGTCGTTTGATTGTATACAGGAATCGACTGTGCCGGTCCAACAGTTGACGGGTTGTTTGTTGATGTGCTTGGCCGATTATTATTTGTAGAAACACTCGGTTTGCTCGGCTTATTAGGCTTGCTTGTACTTGTTGATGTATCGGGTTTACTTGAACTTGTTGTTGTTTCCGAACTTTCGTTTGTTGAAGAAGATGACGTACTTTCTTCTGTTGTTGAATCAGTTGTACTTGACTCGGTTGTACTGCTTGTTTCTTCAGATTCAGACTCAGAGGCTTCAGTAGAACTGCTTTCTGTCGTGCTGCTTTCCTCTGTCGAACTTTCTTCTACAATGCTCTCTTCACTGCTTTCTTCCGTTTCAATCGGCACGTCTACAATACTTTCAGTAGTAGAAGATTCCGGCATTTCCGGTGCAGCCTCAGAAGTTGAGCTTTCTTCAAAATTTTCATATTCAGTGGATACTTCTGTTGTAAATAAAATTTCATCCTGTTGTTCCGTGCTTTCAAGGACTGAATCTTCTGTTTTATTTTGTGCAGAAATAATCGTACTATTTGTGAATGTGGAAGTTGCAGAAGCAGTCAAAAGTCCGGCACTGGCAAGACACATTCTTTTTAGACTTTTTTTCCTTTTCATTTCTTTTTCTTCCTTTCAACATATTAACACTCTTTATTACTTTCTATTTATATAATGATTTTTACTAATAAACAATTGTATACCATGGACACTCTAACATATTATACCAGAAAAAAAAGTCCTTTTCTTCTCAAAAATTTAATAGATTGCTAAAATTTTGAAGACAAACAGAGAAATAATGATTCTTTTCTAATCCCACTCTCATTTTACAGCTAGAAATATCTTTTCTCAACTATTTAATTTTTATTCCGGAATCATTTCACCACTTATTTCCCAAATGAAATATTTCTGCTTATAATACTAAAAATGGAGCTTATATTTCCTTTTTCTCATGATACATCTTTATGAAATCACATCTACAATAGAATACGATTCTTTTTTAAATAATAATCCCACCAGAAAAAGAAAGCTTTCAACTTAATTTATCACTTTGTGCAGCTCTTTAGAAATATTTCTTCCTATTTATATAAAGATATTTCCCACATTTTACAGCTCTAGCCTGATTTGAGTCTTTTTAACCAAAACAGGGAACCTATTTTCCATGAATGAAAAATAAATTCCCTGTTTTATTACTGTCAGCTCACTCTTAAAAAGCAGGTGTTAATGTTTCACTGTGCTCATTTTCCAAAAAGCTTTTGACTTCATCACTGGTCATCGCAGCTTTCAGTGCTTTAATTTCATCTGAATTCTGATTATCTTCTCGTGCTACCAGACTGATTGCAAAACGGTCATCGATAGTCTTTTCCAGGATAAGTGCATCTTTTGGTGTTAAACCAACTTTAGCAATATAGGTCGGATAGTTGTAGACCAGTGCGACATCCTGTTCATTATAAGCTTCTGCCAAGTTAAGCAAATCTATCGACAGCCATTCAAAATTCTTAGGATTTTCTCTTATATCTTTAATCGTTCCTTCAAATCCAACGCCTTCTTCCAATTGAATCAACCCCTGCTCGTCTAAAATCGCCAAAGCTCGACCTTCATTGGAAATATCACTCGGTAAAGCTATTTTCGCTCCATCTGGAATTTCCTCTACAGATGTATAGTTTCTAGAATAGAAGCCCACTTTGGCATTATAAATTTTCTGAACCAGCACCAGGTCTGCATTTTTTTCCTGATTGAATTTCTCCATGAAAGGTTCATGCTGAGCAAAATTGGCATCGATTTCCTTGTCATTCAGCAGCTCATTATATTGAATATTATCGTTGACTTGAACCAGTTCGATTTTATAACCGTCTTTTTCAATGACTTCACCGGCTATTTTTACAACATCCGTCATCGGCGGCATATGAGAAGCTACTTTAATAATATTGGTTTCTTTTTCTACATTTCCCTCTAATTGATCCTCTGCCTGATTCCTGCACCCGGCTGCAAGCATAAGAAGACCTCCAAGACATAGACTGATACTTAAGATTTTTTTCATTTGTATTCCCCCTAATGTTTTTTATCCAGTCTTTTGGCAAGATAATTTCCGCCAATCTGTATCAGACTGACACTGACTATCATCAAAATAATGGCTGTATACATTAATGCATATTCATATCTTTGATATCCATACCGTAAAGCAAAGTCTCCAATTCCTCCGCCACCGACTACCCCCATCACAGTTGAATATGAGACCATACTTATTATTACTGATGTTAACGACAGCACGATGCCAGACCTCGCTTCCACATATAAAAAATGAAAAATCAACTGCCTTCTCCCTGCACCAAGAATTTCTGCCAATTCAAGCACTTCTTCCGGCACTTCAAACAATGTCTGTTCAACCAGACGCGCAGAAAGCGCAGCCGCAACAAAGCTAAGAGGAACTGCTGCAGCTTTTGTTCCAAAAGCTGTTCCTGCAACAAGACGCGTAAATGGGATCAATGCTATAACAAGCAAAAGAAAAGGAAACGAACGGACAATATCAATGACTCTATTCAAACTGATCGACAGTATTTTTGAACGAGCTGCTTTTCTTCTACTAATCAGGTATAAAGCCGTTCCCAGAGGAACACCCAGAAAAACTGCCGAAAGTATAGCGTAAAACATCATTATGCCGCTTTCTCTCAAAGCTTTCAGCAGTTCCGGTAAATAATAGGAGAGTGTCGTTAAATATTCATTCATTTAGAGTCTCCTTTATTCGATCATAGTAAGAAGAAAAAGTCTGTGCCTTTTCAGGCTGGGATATGGTTACTGTTTCCAGCAGCTGCCCCTTTTCCATGACTGCTGCTCGGCTGCATAGCGTACGTATCAACTCCAGTTCATGGCTGACGATGACAATCGTTGTACCGAACTCTTCATTTACTTTTTGCAGCAGTTTTGATATTTCATAAGCATGCTGACCGTCCAAAGCAGAAGTCGGCTCATCACATAAAAGAAGAGTTGGCTCGCTTACCAAAGCGCGGGCAACAGCTGCCCGCTGCTTTTCCCCGCCGCTCAGCTGTTTTGGAAAGCGATTTCTTTTTTCTTCCATTTTTACAAAGCGAAGTGCTGCGTTAACTTTTTCAGGGTTTTCAATTCCTGACAATTTTAACGGCAAAGCTACATTTTCAGCGATTGTTTTATTGTACAGCAAATTGAAATGCTGAAATATCATTCCTGTCTTTCGGCGATCCTCCCGCTGTTCTGCTTTCGTTCTTTTAGAGATATCTTTTCCATCAATTGTAATCATGCCGTTATCAGGCTTTTCCAATGTGTTCAAAAGTTTAAGCAGTGTTGATTTCCCGGAGCCGCTCTCTCCGATTATGCCGAATATTTCTTTTGGCTGGATAAACAAATCAACATTTTTCACTGCTGTTATTTTTTCATTTTTCTGTTCATAGTGCTTACTTACTTTTTCAAATACAATCATCCGGTGTCACCTGCTTGTCAATAATTGGACAAAATTCTGAAGAGTTATATTTGTAAAATAGTCTTCAAAAGATATCTCTTTCAGCCTCTCTTCAATCGCAGCTTTGGTATATAAGCTCCCAATCAGCAGCTCCTCAATTTCTTTGGTATCCCGCTGATTAAAATAGTCTCCATAAATTCTCAAGTGCGTCAGCACCTCTTTTTCAACTGAAAATTTAAGTTCAAGCATACCTCCAGGAAATTTTTCCTCTTTTTCTATGGTATATTTTGGTGCTTCACCATATATCCATTGCTCGTTCCCATAGATATCCTGAACCAAATTTTGTATCTTATCTTTATCCTTTTGAGTAAGTCGGTAACTCCATTGTTCCAGATCAGCGATCCGTTCCACTTCAAACAGCTGAAGAAGAAGCTGATCACGAAATTCTTCAGTTGTCAGATTCTGATACGCTTTGTATAAATAGGGTTTTATATTGGTTACGTGACTTCTCACCGATTTCGTTCCCTTTGCTTCAATTTTTTTCTGAGAAACATCAAGTACTGAGACCATCTCTTCCATATCCACATCAAACATCAATGTTCCATGCATAAACATCTTCTGTCCTTTTTTATACATTGCATTACCTGAAAATTTTTTTCCATCTATAAATAGATCATTTCTGCCATTCATTTCTGCTCCTACTGCTCCCATGCGATGGAGGGCTTTCAGAATGGGTTTAGTGAATGTTTTGAAATCTCCAAACTCATGGTCTTTTGCATCCATTATAAAACTAAAGCTTACATTTCCCAGATCATCATATACCGCACCGCCGCCCGACTGCCTTCTTGTTATGATAATATTCTTTTTCTCTGCATAACTCATATCAATTTCTGACAGTGCATTCTGATTACGTCCAATAATGACAGACGGTGTTTGGATATAAAACAGCACCAGAGAATCCTTTAAATTGAAATGATTTAACAGATAGTGTTCTGCTGCAAGATTTTCACGTATATCTCTGGATTCAAGTCGAATATGATACACCTTCAGATCAACTCCACATCTGTATTCATAAATATTTTCAAAGATAACATCACAATTATACCATCATAAATGAACATACGCACTTATTTATCCTCAGGTAAATAATATTCCTTATTTATATAACAGATAACAAATGTAATACAGCTTATTATTTTGTATCAAAAAACGAAGTTATGACAGAACTTAGCTTGTATTGGGCTGCCAATTCTGCTAATGCTCTGACCAAATTATAAATTACAATAAAGGATATTCTATAAACGATGCTCAATGATAAGAACAAGCAGCTTCAAAAGCAACTGAGGAATTGCCAGTCCTGCTTGGATAGAAACATACAGTACCTCTCCATGCGACGAGTAAACGCAGGAGCACATACGCGAACGTAACTGCGACGAGTAAACGCAGGAGCATAGCTCTCCATGCGACAAGTAACCGCAGGAGCATAAGTGTTCATCTCGGAGAATCAAGTAGGTATCATGGAGCGTCTACTCTGACAGGTCAATCGCAGTGATTTGTGACAATGTTTATCAAATTTTTTAGTGAAATGATATAAGTGCGATAGTCAAATGAATTAGCGATCATTCATTCCAAAAAGAGAAATAATTAATCGCAGAGGCAATAATAAGGCGTTTACGGAAATGACAAGAAAGCTTGTAGGATACCTTTCAGTAACTAGATGGTTATGTATCAAAAATTGGAACAAAATCCTTCTATTCTTAATGGCTTTGCCATTTAGAAATTGTTGAGCTCGAAACGAAGTCCTTCAATTCTTAGCGGCTCTGCCGTTTAGAAAGTGATGAGATCGAAACGAAGTGTAGTGTAGGAAAACTGTAGATACACATTCTAAATTGCATGTATCAAGGATCGAAAGGGAAAGGCTTTACTCCTATACTTCTTACGAATGCTCGAATCATACAAAGACTGGAACACCGTTTATTTAGTTTTTAGGGGATATGACATATTTTCGTCACATCCCCATTGTTAAATAATAGCTAGTTGTCGATTTTGCGCAATTGAAACAATGTCAGACATTCAGAGATTCCCATAACAATAAGAATTCCACCAAACAATTGAAACAACAGCAAAATACTCTTAAATGGATTAAATATCAAAAGAATACCACCGATTAATAAAAATAAGCCATACAGGAGAAAAAGTACCCAATTAACATCTGTATATTTTCTTAGATTAAATGATTGAATCAAACGTGTACTTCCAAGCATAACAAGAAGCAGCCCCAGAAAAATCGGAAAAATACTCACAATTACTTTGGAAAATACTAAAACGATCCCCGCTAAGACTAAAAAGATAATACCAAGAACAAAACTGCTGTCATAAACATCTGCAGACCGTTTGACTTTAATCCCTTCTATCAAATCAACCAGCCCCATAAATGCCAAATATCCTGAAATTAAATAAACAGCAATTTTAAATACTGCAGACGGATTCACCACAATTGCCAACCCTGCTAATGCATAAACGATTCCTCGCAATAAAGCGTGTCTTCTTAAATGATAAATTAGTGTATCCACATTCTGCACCTCCTGTTTTTTATTCATTGTATAAATTTTTTTGCTTAAACACTACTATTTAGAATCGAAATCTATCATTTCTATTTATTTTCTCATTAACAGCTGTTCAACGTCAAAAACAGCAGCTCCTTTGCTCCGCTTCATTACTTCCTTTAGATTCCACGTCACCATGGATATCCTTGTCCTCAACCAGACATTTTCCACTACTCAAACACGCTGGGGACTTGAACCCTTAAAACCGAATAAACGCTGTTCCCGAAGCAGCTCCGCTACGCATACCCTTCTGCTAAAGTACTGATATAAGCAGCAGCGGCAAAGTAGAACTAGCACTTGTCAGTCTAAACTGTGCCGAGTTGCCAACACTTTTCCAAATAAACACGTTTGTATCGAGAATCGAACAAGGTCCTTCAATTCTAAATGTCAGAGCCATTAAGAATTGAAGGTCTTCGTTCCGATCCTCGAAGCATGTCTGGGGGGCATGTAGGAACTTGCTTCTACGCTTCTTCGAATGCTCGAATCATACAAAGACTGGAACACCGTTTATTCGGTTTTAGGGATCTCAGACATACTTATGCCACAGTCCCTAAATAAGTAGGATGACCTAGTTTGTTACTCAAGGTCAACTTGCAAAAAAAATCGACCTACAAGCCGCCTCTGTCCTCTTTCGTATGACAGGGAATAGCCTGTAGGTCAATTCTTTTTTATTTTCATTCTGTTTGGTGAGGGAATGAGTGTTTGTCACGCCCTCTTGCTTTCATTGTACCCAGCGAATTATTAATACCAGCCGTTAGCCAACCAGAAAGCTTGTGCTGCTTCCCAAGAGCCATAGCGTTGTGCAACATACTGATCTGCTACACGTTCCTGGTTTTCTGCAGAGTAGTCTCCGTTCAGATAAGAAGAATCTAATTGGTATCTTCCAATATATCTTCCGTTAGTTGCAGTATAAGAACCGTTTGATTCTTTTTGTGCAATCCATTCTTTTGCTGATGATGAAGTTCCTGTATATGCTGATGCAGCTGCAGACTCAGTTGCTGCCGGCTGTGCTGCTGGTTGAGTTTCTACTTGTACTGCTGCTGCAGGTGCTGCAGCTATTTCCGTCCCTTCACCTGTTTTGATTACCAGCTCCTGACCTACATAGATCATGTGAATGTTATCAATGTTGTTGTCTTCAGCAATTTTATTGATGAAATTAGCATCCCCGCCAAATTGTTGGGAAATCTTTGAAAGTGAATCCCCTGATTGAACTGTATATAAAGTGTCTGCATGTACGTCTGTTGTTCCTACAAAAATTCCAAAGCCTGCTGCTAAGATTGTTCCTAAAAGAATTGTTTTAATAGATCGCATTATCTATTCTCCTTCGCAAAAATGATTTTTGCCTCTCAATGAGACGTTTCATACTTTATCATCTCATCGTATTTCATAGGTGAAAATATCGTGACAATTCATTACGAGTATTTATTTTTCGTAACACTCTGTAAAAGAAGCATTAAGCATTCCCTTTATATAAGGGTTTTAGCAATCTAACAGCCTCTTAAAAAAACTACCATTTTTTATAAAGAACATGTAAAATTTGTGTTCACTTATCTTTTTCTAATCTTTTTCCAATAATAAATGAAGTTTTTTTTCAAAAAAAATGTAGTATATATCAAAAATGTAATATAAAAAAGCAAGTTTTATGTTATTTTCATCATTTTTTCAAAGAATTTATCTGTTTTTCCTTTTAAAAATGAAGCATCAACTGTCTTTTTCAGATAGATTTCCCAGTAATTTCGGCAAGTTCATAGGCTCCTCATATGTAAGTGCAAAAGTTATCTTTCCATTAATCAAATTGATAGAAAATATAAATCTGGTTTACTTTCTCCTGACAATTTTTCCTGACAACAGTTAAATATTTATCGGTTTGTCGTTAATCATTTTTGGACACACTCTCACAAGTCAATCTACCTTATAAAATTTAGCAGAACCTTCTATTTATGTATTCTTTGAACAACTGCTATTTAGTTACATGTTGTTTAAGTCCACTATAATAGTAGGAAACTATTCTTGATTAGAAAATCGATGAAAGAAATGAGGAATCTTCCTGACTATTGAACTAAAGAAAATCACCAAAAATAACTGGCAGGCGATTGCTTCATTGAGTGTTTCAGAAAGACAGAGCCAATATCTTCCTTCAAATATCTATTCTCTGGCCGAATCAAAATTTGAAGATGCAATGAGCATACTGGCGATTTACAAAGAAGAAATACCGATTGGGTTTCTTGCTTACCAGTTGGATGATGTCGGAGATTTGAATCTATTGAGATTTATGATCAGCCATGTTCAACAAAGCAAGGGTTACGGAAAATAAGCACTGCAGCTTCTTCTAACCCATCTGAGTGAAGCATTTGATAATGATAAATTGTGGCTAAGTCTTCATCCGGAGAATATTACCGCCAAGAATTTTTATAACCAGGTAGGGTTCACAGTCCCTGTAATTGGAGCAGAAACAGAGAACAAAATTTTTATGCGCTGTACTCTTCAAACAAAAAACAGTTCTATAATAGCAGAAGTAATTGTCGACCGCTTTCACATTGTTGAGTACTTGAATTCAGCCTCTAACAACTTCCGAATCCAAGAAATGAAAGAACTAAAGACAGATGGGCATGAAGCAATCCTGCACCTCTATCAAGACGTTTAAAACATTTCTCTTATAAATTCAAATCCTACACTAAGTATGAAGACACGCATCTTTTTAACTGCAGGTCTAATTAAAATAAATTAACAATAAAGAAGATAATAAATGCGAGACATGCTCTCCATCCATTATCTTCATAAAATCATTTATCTTATTTTAATATACACAAAGACAAAAACAATCTAACTTTCATCTGCAATCTTTTATTTTTTATCTTTTAGCTATTTTTTCCTCCGAGTCACCTGCTGACTACCAAAAGCATATTTCCTTAAAAATTCAATGGCCTTCCCTGCTTCTGCCAAAACTTCTTTGTCATCTTCATTTTCTTCAATCTCCCGTAAAATATCAAGCCATTTCTGCGGTTCTCTAGTTCCAAGTTTACCGATTGCCCACACTGCGGTACCACGAATCACTGGACGTACATCCCCCGCACACTTCAAAATTTCAGGTAACGCTTCTCTGCCGCCTAAATTAGCCAAAGCAATCAATGCATTTCTCTGTAACGGCTTTTTGCCCCGCCATGAACCGGCAAGATGTCCAAACTGTTCCTTAAATTCTCTGTTGGAAAGTGACAGCAGCGGCTGAAGCTTCGGATATACTTCGTCTGGCTGAGGTTCCATTTCCTCATGAAAATGAAAATCCTTCCCTCTATTATAAGGACAGACCATCTGACAAATATCACAGCCGTAAATAATATTATGCATCTTTTTTCGATACTCTTCCGGCATCATTCCTTTTGTCTGTGTTTGGTAGGACAGACAACGCTTGGCATTCATTCTGCCATCTCCCAAAAGTGCTTCTGTCGGACAGGCTTTAATACACCTTGTACAGTCTCCGCAGCCAAAAGGAACTGGCTGATCTGGTTCAAATGAAATATTCGTTATTATTTCCCCCAGATAAACAAAAGAACCAAATTCTTTTGTGATGAGCAACCCATTTCTACCGATAAATCCCAAACCGGCTCGTTGTGCAGCTGCAACATCAATCAATTCTCCTGTATCCACCTGCGGCTTAAATTGCCATTCCTCCTGCTCCTCTACGCTGTCGGCCTGCTTTCGAATAAACGCAATCAGCTGATTCAGCTTTTCACGCAATATATCGTGGTAATCAATTCCCCATGAGGCTCTGGCAAACTGTCCTCTCTTTTCATCTCTTGGAACTTTTCCCCTAATTTTTGTCGGATAAGCCAGTGCAATTGCTATAATTGTTTGAGGATTTTGAAATGTTTTTTCAGGATAAATTCGTTCCTCTATTACCGGATGTTCAAAACCAGAAGTGTAACCTCGTTCTTTTTGCTCCTTTAGTGAATCTTCCAAATGAGAAAATGGTTCTGCAGAGGCAAAACCAATCTTATCGATTCCCAGACGCTTACTCTCCAAAATGATTTTTTCTTTTATGCCCCTCATCTGTCTCCTCCTTCACGATTCACTACCCAAATAAAAGTGCGGCTTAAATTACTTTCCAGAACTGTCGAAAATAGTTACGCAATTGGCTATCAGCTTGTTCTCCATGATCGACCGTTCCATTACTCTCACAGCTGTCTTTTCAAAATAAAAAGCTGCAAAAATCATTCGCTGCGGTTCTCTTCAATTTTCATGCTTTTTCTTAGCATCCACTCTACAATAGGTCCTGTTGCCAGCAAACAAATAAAGGTCGCCACATGAAAATCCTTGCTTCCCAGCAGAATACCCACAATCACCAGACTGGTATCCAGAGTTATTCTAACAACACGCAGACTAAATTTACTGTATGCTTCCAGAATAAAAGAAAGACACTCGATGGCTGCCGATCCCATTTGAGCTGAAACATAGAAGCCAATACCCACGCCATAAAGTACAGCTGCTGCTACTGCCCAGATTAATGAAAAAGAAAGCTCCCAATCACCAAAAATTGAAAAAAAGAAATTAAGAATGATCCCTATACCAAAACCATTGATAATAGTCCCAGGACCAATCAATTCCCTTTTAATGAAAAAGGCTGCAATAATAACCAGACAGTTGAACAGCATACTAAGATAGCCAAACTCCAACGGAATATGATTTTGCACTCCAGTAAGAAAAACACTTAGGGTATCTGTTCCATATCCGCTCTTTAACAATATAAAAATAGCAAATGCTGTTAACGTTGTTCCAAAAAACACAGAAAAAATACGATAAACCGGATTTAATTTTGTCATTTTCTTTCACATTTTCTTTCTTATAGTATAGTCAAATATTTTATATTTTAGAAACCTTACAAAAAAACCCTGTAACTTGTTATTTATACTTCAAAAAACAGAATTAGTCAATGTACTCTCATTTTACCACAGGTTAGAAGAACGAAGCCAAATTCCTTCACTATAAAACAGAACACATTTTCTTCCCTCAACCTACTTCCAATCTATTGACTTTTTTCTTTAGATAACGTAGACTGGTTACTACTTGAAAGACAACTAAATAAGTACCTCAGACTGAGGTAGAGGTCGCGATTTTTATTAATCTTGCGGAGTGAGAGGACACTTTGAAGCAAGCCTAGGAACAATCGCCGAAATATATAGCAGCCTCCCTGTTATATATTGGGACATCATGCAAATAGCTGATGGACTGTCTTGGCAGTAATGCCAAGTTGCGCTATGTTTCTGTTGAGGAATTTTTGATTTCAACAACCAGCATGCGCATGGTTGTTTTTTGTTATGTAGAAAGAGAGGATAAATAAAATGATTAAGAACAAACAATTTTTTTCCTTCAGCTTATTGTTCACTTTATTACTAGGGATTGTCTGGATGCCGCTGAGTGTCACTGCTGAAGGAACTTCAAGCATCGCAAACGGTGAATTTAGGGTCGGCATGGAAGCAGGATATGCACCATTCAACTGGACTCAGACAACTGATGCAAACGGGGCTATCGCAATTCCGGGGGATCATTCTTATGCTGGCGGTTACGATGTACAAATCGCAAAAAAAGTTGCAGAAGGCTTGAATAAACGTCTCGTGATTGTAAAAACAAAATGGGACGGCTTAGCTCCTGCTTTACAGTCCGGTAAAATAGATGCTGTTATTGCAGGCATGTCGCCAACGCCGGAACGAAAAAAAGAAATTGATTTTTCAGACCCTTATTATGAATCAAATCTGGTGATTGTTACCCGCAAAGACAGTAAATACGCAGACGCAAAAAGTATTAAAGATTTCAGAGGGGCAAAAATTACCGCTCAGCTAAATACCTTCCACTACACAGTGATTGATCAAATTCCCGGTGTCCAGAAACAACAGGCACAGGCAGATTTCGGTGCCATGCGTACAGCTTTAGCTTCCGGAGTCATTGACGGTTATGTCAGTGAACGTCCTGAGGGTGTTACTGCTGCAAGTGTTAATCCTGACATCAAAATGGTTGAATTTAGCGAAGAGAACGGCTTCCAAACAGATCCTGCAGATACAACGATTGCTATTGGACTGCGTAAAGAAGATCCAAATCTTGATAAAATAAACGAAATTTTAGCAGGCATCTCTCAAGAAGAACGAACGAAAATCATGGATCAGGCAATCATTGATCAACCGGCAGCTGAAAATATCGGAGATGAGAACCAATCAAAACCTGGTTTGCTGACTGATTTTAAAAATATTCTAAATCAATATGGTGTGCTGTTCCTTCGTGGTACAGGAACGACTTTACTTCTGGCACTTATCGGTACAGTTGTCGGTACTCTAATCGGTTTATTGATTGGTGTCATTCGGACAGTTCCAGAGTCAGAGAATAAAGGGAAATATGCTCTCCAAAAAGTCAGTAACTGGTTATTGTCTGCCTATATAGAAATCTTCCGCAGTACACCAATGATGGTACAGGCGATGGTTATTTATTATGGAATTGCTTTGGCATTCAGTATTGATTTAAATCGTACGGCAGCCGCTTTATTCATTGTCTCCATTAACACCGGAGCTTATATGTCGGAAATCGTTCGCGGTGGAATCTTCTCTGTCGATAAAGGACAGTTTGAAGCTGCACAGGCGATTGGAATGACGCACAGTCAGACGATGACTAAAATTGTACTGCCTCAGGTTATCAGGAATATCATGCCGGCAACAGGGAATGAATTTGTTATTAATATTAAGGATACTTCTGTATTGAGTGTTATTTCAGTATCCGATTTGTTCTTCCAGGGAAATTCGGCTGCCGGAGCAAATTATCAGTTTTTCCAAACATTCTCTATCATCTGTGTAATATACTTCATACTGACATTTACAATAACCCGCATTTTACGCTGGGTAGAAAAACGAATCGACGGACCTGCTGCATATATTCCAGTTGAAGAAGCAGAGCAAGCTGTTATTACCGGTGAAGATAAATAAGGAGACCGCTCATGAATACAATTATTAAAATTGAACATCTAAAAAAGAATTTCGGTGAAAACGAAGTGTTAAAAGATATCAACATGACTGTAGAAAAAGGAGAGGTCGTAACCATCATCGGCTCATCCGGTTCTGGAAAATCGACAATGCTGCGCTGCGTCAATCTTTTGGAGAAACCAACAGCAGGAAAAATTATCTATCAGGGAGAAAATGTTTTAGTACCTGGTTATGATCTGCCTAAATACAGAACTCATTTGGGCATGGTATTTCAGCAATTTAATTTATTTAATAACTTAAACGTTTTAGATAACTGTACGGCCGGACAACTCTCTGTCTTGAAACGCTCAAAGAGCGAAGCTGAGCAAATAGCAAAAGAAAACTTGGAAAAAGTCGGTATGGCTCGTTTTATCAAAGCGAAGCCGGCACAACTTTCCGGAGGACAAAAGCAGCGTGTCGCAATTGCTCGTGCACTGTCCATGAATCCCGATGTTTTATTATTTGATGAACCAACCTCTGCACTTGACCCTGAAATGGTAGGAGAAGTGTTAAAGACAATAAAAAGCCTGGCTCATACCGGGCTGACAATGATGATCGTCACTCACGAAATGGAGTTTGCCCGTGATGTTTCTGATCGCGTCATTTTCATGGATAAAGGGGTCATAGCAGAGGAAGGGACCGCAGAAGAATTTTTTGCCCATCCAAAAGAGGAGCGGACAAAAGAATTTCTTCAGCGGATATTATCAAAATGATAATATATTTATAGAAAGCAGCGGCTCTGGGATGAACCGCTGCTTTTTGGTTTGATGCTTATCCTGTTATTCCTTGTAGCTTCTGACTTTCATCGCCTGATAATTTCTAATAAATTCTTCTATGGTATCAAATGATTCTGTAATTAGAATATTTTCACGATCTTCCTGTGACAGGAATCCTTCCGTAACCATATGATTAAAGAAATCAGCCAGCAAATCGTAATAGCCATTCGGATTCAGCAGGACACATGGATGTGCATGCTCTCCCACACGAGCCCATGAAATTGCTTCGGAAATCTCCTCCAGCGTACCTGGTCCTCCGGGCAAAGCTAAGTAACAATCAGCCTCATCCATCATTTTCTTCTTCCGTTCATGCATATCCTTCACAACAATCAGTTCTGTCAAAGACGGATGAGCAATCTCTCTATCCACCAGAAATGTTGGCATCACGCCAATTACTTCACCGCCCTCTTGCAAAACTATGTCAGCAATAATTCCCATTAACCCAACATTGCCGCCGCCATACACAAGACCATACCCCTGAGAAACCATCCATTTTCCCAGCTTTTTTGCCTGTTCCTGATAAACAGGATTATTTCCTTTATTGGCGCCGCAATATACTGCTATTCGTTTCAATACATTTCCCCGTTTCATTTATTCTTTTAACCCGATTGCTTATTTACGGCAGCTGCTCTTCCAGATAGGAGACATCGTTAAATGTTTCTAAAATGCAGTTCCCCTGTTCTTTGTGTATCACCGTCACACTTGTATTTTCCAATGGACCATTTTTCCGCCAATTTCTTTTCTCTTCACCCATCAGATAATTGATCAATACCAGCAGTAAAACCCCATGAGCCACAATCAGGACATTGCCGTCCGGATAATCTGTGCTTAACCTTTCAACCATGCTCATTCCTCGTTTAATCAGCGAGTCATAGGTTTCACCATTAAACTCAGAAGGATTATACAGATCTGGTCTTTGGCGTAAATAGTTAGTTTGCTGATCAGCAATATCCACTTCGATTCCCTCACGCTCACCAAATCCAAGCTCCTTTAATTCATCATAATACTGTACAGTTAAATCGTTCACGTATTGGTTTTCTGTCAAGATATAGTTTGCTGTATCCATAGCGCGTTTTTGCGTGCTGACAGCTGCTGCTGCAAAAGTCGTTTTCGACAGATATTGCCCAAGTTTAACCGCCTGTTCAATGCCTTCTGAAAGCAATGGCGAGTCAATGCCTCCGCCTTGAAAACAAGTCTTTTTGTTCAACTCTGTTTTCCCATGTCTAATCAAATAAAATGTTGTCATACAAAAATCCGTTCCTTTCTCACTCTGCTGCTTTTGATTATAGCAGTTATTTTTTTATCTGTCCTTCTATTGTGAATGGATCTTAAGTAATCTTGTGATATGATAAATAGAAGATAAAGGGGGAGTTTCATTGAATATACAAAATTACCAGAAATGGATTAGCGACTTTTATAAAAAAAGAGGATGGTATGAGTTGAATCCTTTTATTCGAGTAAATTTTTTATCAGAAGAAACCGGTGAAGTGGCGCAGGCAGTACGCGCTTTGGAAATTGGTCGTGACCGTCCCGATGAGCCGGATAAAGAACAACACGTATTGCGGCAGCAGCTGACAGAAGAGTTAGGTGATGTTTTAGATAATATTTTTATTCTGGCGGATAAATATGATATTCAGTTGGAGGACATTTTAACGTCTCATCAGGAAAAACTTATTCGCCGATTCCACACAGAGAAAATTGATTTATAATCAACTAGAAGGACTTTTTCCTAAAACAAAATAGTAGTCAAAAAATAAATACAAGAGAGGGATAGCCATGACTGAAGCAATAATCATTCGGAAAGTGCAAGAGCAGGACTATACAGCCTTGATGCATATTGAGAACAGTATTTGGACCAATGAAAATTCTCCTGTTCTCCACCATTATGACAATGTCGAACAATATAAAGAACGGATGGGGGATAAATTGATTTTTGTTGCCGTTCTTTCAGAAAAAGTAATCGGATTTGTTGATGTTCATCCGCCAACCCCGCTCCCCTCTCATCAACATCAATGGATGATTGGGATTGGTGTTCATCCTGATTTTCAATCCGTTGGAGCAGGAAAACATCTTCTAACCCATCTAAAAGAAATTGCTCCAGTTTATAATATTCACAAAATATCCCTGCGGGTAATGGGACCAAATAAACGAGCGATTGCTTTTTATAAACGAAATGGGTTTATTCAAGAGGGACATTTAGTTGATGAATTCTATATCAACGGGGATTATTGCGATGACTATTTATTTGCCTTCATTTTGCCTTAGTGTATTGACCAAATTATAAATTACAATAAAAGATAGTCTATAAATGATGTTCCATGCTAGAAAATTTTAACTCATATACTTCAATGACAAAACTGAGCAGCTTCAATAAGTATTCCTTGAAAGAAGCGAGCTCAGTTAAATTTTATACTACTTTACAGCTAGTTTGGCTCGATTCAGCAATAAATCGGGCAGCCCGCTTACTTGAGCATGACAATTCTTACAGTTGCCTTTATAGAAAAATACACTAGTTTCTCTATTATGAAAAGACAATAAATTCTTATTCCAATGTCTTGCCTCGTCTTCTTAAGTCTGTTATTTTAATAAAGATGCTTCTAGCAGCTTGAGTTAAGCAACAAGCTGTCACAATTTTATCATCAAGAGGAGACTTAAAATGAATAAAAAACTTTCCTGGCGGGAATATCTTTTCGTCGGATCTATGCTTTTCGGCCTATTTTTTGGTGCCGGTAATTTGATTTTCCCTGTTCATCTGGGACAGGAGGCTGGTTCAGCCGTCTTTTGGGCTAACTTGGGCTTCCTAATCACCGGAATAGGGTTGCCTTTTCTGGGAGTCATTGCTATCGGTATTTCAAAGAGTAATGGGCTTTTTGATCTGGCTCAGCGAATCAGCCGTCCTTATGCAATTATTTTTACTACACTGCTTTATTTAACAATTGGTCCATTTTTTGCACTGCCGAGACTGGCGACCACTTCATTTGAAATTGGTTTGGCTCCATTCATTGCGCCTCAACAGCAGCCTGTTTTTCTAGCTCTTTTCTCAGCTCTTTTCTTTTTTACAGCCTGGCTTTTTTCCAGAAAACCCTCTAAAATACTGGATTATGTCGGAAAATTTCTGAATCCTCTCTTTTTAGTTTTACTAGGCATTCTGCTGTTGCTTGCTTTTATCTATCCACTTGGATCAGCGGGTACAGCCCCTGTAAGTGAAGCCTATGTGCAACATGCCTTTTTCAAAGGATTTACAGAAGGCTACAATACATTGGATGCACTGGCCTCTTTAGCTTTTGGAATCATTATTGTCACAACGATTCGCAGAATGGGTATTGAAGAACCTAATGAAATTGCCAGAGATACGATTAAATCCGGAGCTGTCAGTATTCTTTTAATGGGCATCATATACTCTTTGCTGGCTTATATGGGAGCAATGAGTATGGGAGCATTTCCTTTAAGCGAAAATGGAGGCATTGCCTTAGCTCAAATCGCCAATCATTATTTGGGCAGCTGGGGCAGCCTGATTCTGGCTTTAATTATTATTATTGCCTGTCTCAAAACAGCGATCGGACTGATAACGGCCTGTGCAGAAACATTTTCTGAATTATTTCCCCAGGCTGGCTATTCAACTTATATTATTGCAGTAAGTATTCTTCCCTGCCTGTTTGCTAATGTAGGGCTGACAAACATTATTCAGTTTTCTATTCCAGTATTGATGTTCCTGTATCCTTTAGCGATCACATTGATGCTGCTGGTTATTATCGGACCGCTATTTCATCATCGACCTGAAGTCTACCAGATGACCACTTACGTAACTTTGCTGGCAGCTTTATTGGATGCATTGAACAATTCTCCCAGTTTTATTAAAGACAGCGGATTTGTCCAAAACATCCTTGAATGGGCTGGGTCCTATCTCCCATTCTTTTCAATCGGTATGGGCTGGATTGTTCCATCAATTATAGGTTTTATTGTTGGCTGGATATGGAGCAAAGTTACACCTGAGAAAGCAAACATTTAAATTTAATAAATGAGGTTGTGACAAACACTCATGAGGGCTATCGCCCACATCAAACAGAATGAAAAGAAAAAACGATCGACCTACACGCTATTTCCTGTCATACTAAAGAGGACAGAAGGGCTTGTAGGTCGATCACTTATTGAGGTTCTTTTTCAAGTTGACCTTGAGGGACAAACTAGATCATTCTACTTATTTGCTCCTGCGGTTACTCGTCGCACAAAATGCTTGCTCCTGCGGTTACTCGTCGCACAAAATACTTGCTCCTGCGGTTACTCGTCGCACAAAATACTTGCTCCTGCGCTTACTCGTCGCACAAAAAGATATGTACCATTCATTAGGTCATAGAACCTGCGTATAAGAAGTGTTCTGCCTCAAGAACCAGCATCATCTACTCTGACAAGTCAGCGGAATATATGAATACCTCCCTGAAGTTATTCATATTTTTAGTATAGTTCGACTTATTTCCAGAACTGCTGTCTCTACGAGTCTAACGATTCTCGAGACAAACCATTACACTGTATCCGTTTTTCTGCGCCTACGGTTTATCCGAATGCTCGAATCATACAAAGACTGGAACACCATTTATTCGGTTTTAGGGGACTATGACATTATTTTTTGTTTATATATTACCATTTAACAATAAAGAGTTTGTATCATTTCCTGAATCAACTGGATTCTTTTAAAATAAGTCCTTATTTGGAAAAATACACTGCTGCCTATGATTGATTTGGTTATCAGTTTATCCTTCTTGCTATTAAAGACTCATTCAGGTCTTCTGCTTTATTTTATGGATATCTCATTGAAGATAAATATCTTGCAAATCTTTATATCCAGCTTCATCAACTTTTAAAAAAGAAAACAATATGCTGATGTAAAACAAAAAGTTTATCTGACGGGATTCATTAAATCCATCAGATAAACTTTTTATTCATATACGACTTCTTTAAGATAAAGTCCTTCTGGGTGTGCCGTTGGTCCAGCCAGATTTCTGTTTTCAGCTTCCAAAATTGCCGGAATTGCTTTTTCATCCATCCGTCCATTACCAATTTTCAGTAGTGTTCCAACAAGTATTCGAATCATTTTATAAAGAAACCCATCGCCTCGGAACGTAAATAGAAGTTCATCGCCTTCTGCATTAACTTCCATTCTAGCTTCATAAATTGTGCGCACCTTATCCTCTACACTGCTTCCGGAAGCACAAAATGACGTGAAATCGTGGGTACCTATCAGATCAGGCAATGCCCGCTGTATTTTTTCCAAATCCAGAGGATATGGAAAATAACTCGCATAAAAACGGCGAAACGGACTGCGCGGCTTACCTATATCAACTCGAAACTGATATGTCTTTTCAATCACATGATAACGGGCATGAAAATTATCCGATACCTTTTCCACGCTCTTTACACTGATGTCTTCTGGTGTCTGTGTATCCAAACCAAAACGCATGCGTTCCAATGGTCTGTCTTCTGGATAATCAAAGTGAATCACCTGTCCGAGTGCATGAACACCAGCATCCGTTCGTCCAGACCCAAAAACCTGAATTACCTGACCGTTGTTCATTTTTGTCAACGTCTTTTCAACTTCTTCCTGAACGGTTCTTCCGTTAGGCTGAGCCTGAAACCCATTAAAATTGGTTCCATCGTAAGCAATTACTGCTTTATAACGAGGCATTCACTCACCTTCTTCTATAATTAACTTCTGATAAAAATTAAAGCTGCTGTTAATGCTGCGAACAGCAGCATAACCATTGTATCACCGAACTGCCAATCAAGAATCCGATACTTACTTCTTCCTTCTCCCCCTTGATAGCCACGTGCCTCCATAGCAGTAGCCAGATCCTCTGCTCGATTAAAACTACTGACAAAAAGCGGAATTAAAAGAGGTATAATTGCTTTCATTTTCTGAATTAAATTCCCTTCACCAAAATCAACCCCTCTAGCCCGTTGCGCATTCATAATCTTTTCAGTTTCATCCATTAATGTGGGCACAAAACGCAGCGCAATCGAAAGCATCAGGGAAATTTCATGCACAGGAACCTTAATAACCTTGAACGGCCGCAGCAGATACTCAATAGCATCCGATAAAGCCAGCGGCGGTGTTGTAAGTGTTAGTAAAGTCGACATGAAGATGATTAAAACGAAGCGGCAGAAAATAAACAACCCATTAATTACACCAAATTCTGTAATAGAGAAAATCCACCATTGGAAGTACACTGCTCCTCCCTGAGTAAACAGCATCTGCAATGCTACAGTAAACAGAATCAGCCATATTAATGGTCGAATTCCCCTGATGAAGAAGCGGAGATTAATTTTTGATAGTGCCGCAGCACTTAAAGTGAAGACAGCCAATACCGCATAAGTCTGCCAGTTATTAGCCAGAAAAATGATTGCTATAAAATAGAAGCTGCCTAGCAGTTTTGCTCTGGGGTCCATTCTATGAATAAAAGAAGCTCCCGGTATATAGCGTCCAAAAATCAGCTTATTCATCATTGCGCTTCACCAGCCTTTGCATTCAGAATCTGATCAGCCAGTTGATTTGCTGTTAACGGCAATTGATCTATTGAGAAACCTTTTTCTGACAGCTTCTCAGCAAAAACAGCCGCCGTTGGTACTCCTAGTTGCTTTTTCTTGAGCCACTGAGTATCCTGAAACACATCCGAAGGCTTGCCTGTTTTAATCACCTGTCCTTTTTCCATTACAAAGACCTGATCTGCATAGTTGGCAACATCATCCATCAAATGTGTCACCAATACTATCGTCATTCCACGGTTTTCATGTAAATGCTGAAACATCTCCATCATTTCTTTACGCCCCTGAGGATCTAAGCCGGCGGTCGGCTCATCTAAAACAAGAACTTCCGGTTCCATCGCCAATACTCCGGCAATTGCTACACGCCGCATTTGTCCACCTGATAATTCGAAAGGTGAACGATCCAAATAGCTCTCATCCATTCCAACTAATCCAAGCATTTCTTCTGCCAGCTTCCGACCTTCTTCTTCAGAAGCACCAAAATTTTGCGGACCAAAAGCAATATCCTTAGCCACTGTTTCTTCAAACAACTGTGCTTCAGGAAACTGAAATACAATACCAACCTTTTTCCGAATGGGTTTCAGATTCTTATTATCTGTTTCTGGGGTAATCACTCGATCGCCTATCGTTACTGTTCCTTTTGTTGGTTTCACTAACGCATTTAAATGCTGTAGAAGTGTCGATTTTCCGCTCCCCGTATGCCCGACAATTGCAGAATAGGAACCATCCTTTATGGTTAAATTGATATCAAACAATGCATGCTGTTCAAATGGTGTATTCGGCTGATAGGTAAAATCTACTTGTTCAAAACGGATGTCCATAGCCAATCCACCATCCTTTCTTCTGTCAGATACTCTTCCGGAACTTGAATACCCCGATCCTTCAATGCAATTTTTAATTTTTCAGGAAAAGGCAGATCCAGTCCCATATTAACCAAATCAGAGCCCATAGAAAAAATTTTTTCAGGGGTTCCTTCATTAACCAGCTCCCCCTGCTTCATTACAAGGATTCGATTCGCATTTGCAGCTTCATCAATATCATGTGTAATCGAAATAACCGTTAGATTACTTTCTGATTTAATCTTCTTAATTGTAGAAATAACTTCTTCTCTGCCCTCTGGATCAAGCATACTGGTTGCTTCATCTAAAATAATAATATCCGGACGTAAGGCAACAACTCCGGCAATTGCTACACGCTGCTTCTGACCACCAGACAAACGGGCAGGCTCTCTGGTTGCAAAGCTGTCCATTCGGACCCTTTGCAGTGCATCAAGTACGCGTTCCACCATCTGGTTTCTGGGTATCCCCTGATTTTCCAACCCAAATGCCACATCGTCTTCAACGGTCGAACCCACAAACTGATTATCAGGATTTTGAAAAACCATTCCCACCATACGGCGAATATCCCAGACATTCGCTTCATTCAGTTCCTTTCCGCCAACAGAAATATGACCAGATACAGGCAGCAGCAGACCATTAATCGTTTTAGCCAATGTTGATTTTCCTGACCCATTATGCCCGATAATCGCTACCCATTCCCCTTTTTGAATAGTAAAAGAAACATCTTTTAGTGCAGGAGAAGCATCCTCCAGCTGATAACTAAAATTTATATTACTCAACTCTATGATTGATTCCATGATAGACTCCTTCGCCTATTTATTCGAATTAGAGCATGTCTAAAAGCATTTAACGCTGGAGTTTTCAGACACGCACCAATACTATCAAAAAAACATTGTCTTTCAATGTTTTCTTTCGATTAATTCCATAGTTTCCATTATAACAAAAGAATCCTTTAATTGGGAGTTCTAACAGTCAAGGCACTCCTAAAATATTTACTGGAAGAGTAGTCTGATTTTTATATGATACCATGTAAGTGATCAAAAACAAGAGATTAGAAAAAAGGAAACTCAGGTGAAACAACAAAAAAAATAATATATGAATCTCACTGAAAAAATTGCTGAAAATATTGATTCAAAGAAACTTTAATACCTTTATCTGTGAAAACTTTGACAGGCTGAAGAAAAAGTATTCCTTATAATTGGTCAAGATTGGTCAGCTCAATAATTATTCAAAAACCCAGCATTGTTGGCGATCTGTATCCATGCGGCCAGAAAATCATTTGCTACAGCTGCAGCAGATAGTTTTCTGATGATATAAAAAAAGACACAACAGCAATCAGCTGTGCATCCATTTTTAGACAAAAAAACACCCTATATGATGAGTGCCTACCCGCCGGAAATACCAGCGGGTAGTGCGCGAGCTAGACTCGGAGTCGCCTCCAACATCATAACACTCTAACAGAATCATCTATAAAGTGACGGTATAGTTTGATTATTAAACAAATTCCAAGATTACCATTGGCGCAGCATCTCCGCGTCTAGGTTCAGTTTTAAGGATACGAGTGTATCCGCCTTGGCGTTCTGCGTAACGAGGTCCTAAGTCATTGAACAGTTTTTGTAAAGCTGATTCAACTACGATAGCTTCATTTTCTTCACGAACACTGGCAACTTCATTACGCACATAAGCAGCAGCTTGACGACGTGCATGAAGATCTCCACGTTTACCTAAAGTAATCATTTTTTCAGTTGTTGAACGAACTTCTTTTGCACGAGCTTCAGTCGTAACAATACGTTCGTTAATAATTAAGTCAGTTGTTAAGTCACGCAACATCGCTTTACGTTGGCTAGATGTGCGTCCTAATTTACGATAACCCACGTTGGTTTCCCTCCTTCGTAAAAAGTATTAATCGTCTTTACGTAAGCCTAAACCTAAATCATATAATTTCAGCTTAACCTCTTCAAGAGATTTACGGCCTAAATTACGTACTTTGATCATTTCAGGTTCAGATTTGTTTGTAAGCTCTTGTACAGTATTAATTCCTGCACGTTTTAAACAGTTATATGAACGAACAGACAGGTCTAGTTCTTCGATGGTCATTTCCAGCATTTTTTCTTTCTGTGTTTCTTCTTTTTCTACCATAATTTCAGCGTTTTTCGCTTCATCAGTCAGATTCACAAAGATATCTAAATGCTCAGTCATAATCTTAGCCGCTAAACTAAGAGCTTCCTGTGGAATGATTGATCCATCTGTCCATATTTCCATTGTTAGTTTATCGAAGTCATCACGACGTCCAACACGCGTATTTTCTACCTGGTAGTTCACACGGCGTACTGGTGTGTAGATGGAATCGACAGGCAGAACACCAATCGGCATATCTTCCTTTTTGTTTTCGTCTGCTTGAACATAGCCACGACCAGGTTTCACTGTTAAGCGAGCATGGAAAGTAGCTCCTTCAGCAACACTACAGATAGGTAAATCTTTATTTAGGATCTCAACATCACTGTCTACGATAATATCGCCGGCAGTTACTGCAGCGGGTCCTGTAATATCGATCTCAAGGGTTTTTTCTTCTTCAGCATAGAGCTTAAGCGCTAATCCTTTAATATTCAGAATGATCTGTGTCACGTCTTCTCTAACACCTTTAACCGTGGAGAATTCATGTAAAACACCGTCAATTTGAATATTCGTAATTGCGGCCCCAGGTAATGAAGATAATAAAATACGACGTAGAGAATTGCCTAAAGTAGTCCCATAACCTCGTTCAAGAGGCTCTACAACGAACTTGCCATAATCTCTATCTTCATCAATTTTTTCGATTCTTGGTTTTTCAAATTCAATCATTCTTATCTATACCCCTTTCAAAACGAAAAGTGTCTTGTTCAATGACCTTTTAATTTCAAACTCAAAATGAGCAGCACTCATTAAACACGACGACGCTTTGGAGGGCGGCATCCATTATGAGGAACTGGAGTCACGTCACGAATTGCAGTCACTTCTAAACCTGTTGCTTGTAATGAACGAATTGCTGCTTCACGTCCAGAGCCAGGTCCTTTAACTGTTACTTCGACAGTTTTAAGTCCATGTTCTTGTGCTACCTTAGTTGCAGCTTCTGCAGCCATTTGAGCGGCAAAAGGAGTTGATTTTTTGCTTCCTTTGAAGCCTAAAGATCCTGCTGATGACCATGCTAACGCATTTCCATGAGTATCAGTAATCATCACAATTGTATTATTGAATGTAGAATGGATATGTGCAATTCCAGCTTCTATATTCTTTTTCACACGGCGTTTACGACTAACTTTCTTTGCTGCCATGAAGTTCTAACCTCCTTCACTTAGGAATTATTTTTTCTTGCCTGCTACAGTACGAGCTGGGCCTTTACGAGTACGTGCATTATTTTTCGTGTTTTGTCCACGAGTCGGTAATCCACGACGGTGACGGATTCCACGGTATGAACCGATTTCCATCAGACGTTTAATATTCAAGTTCACTTCACGACGAAGGTCACCTTCAACTTTTAATTTGTCAATTTCTGCACGGATCGCATCTGTCTGTTCATTTGTTAAGTCACGAACACGAACTTCTTCTGATACGCCTGCATTCGCTAAAACTTGTTTCGCAGTAGTGTTACCAATACCGAAAATATAAGTAAGAGAAACTACTACACGTTTATCACGAGGAATGTCTACTCCTGCAATACGAGCCATTATTCGTTACACCTCCTATTATCCTTGACGCTGTTTATGTTTTGGATTTGCCGGGCAAATAACCATAACGCGTCCTTTACGACGAATTACTTTACAATGTTCACACATTGGTTTTACTGATGGTCTTACTTTCATGATAATACCTCCTGAGATTTTACGGAGTACAATTATTTAAATCGGTAGGTGATGCGACCGCGAGTTAAATCATATGGTGATAACTCAACAGTTACTTTATCCCCGGGTAAAATTCGAATATAATGCATACGGATTTTACCGGAAACATGAGCTAATACAACATGCCCATTTTCCAATTCGACTTTAAACATTGCATTCGGCAAAGTTTCGACGACTGTACCTTCGATTTCAATCATATCATCTTTTGCCACGCACAGTACCTCCTTGTACTTGTTTCGCATTTTCACACGATAAAACGGCGGAAACTGCTGCTCCCACCTGGAATTTTCAATTTAACTTCTAAAAAATCGCATAGAAGTCGGACTGATACAGTTTAGCATAAAATATTCTATTTAGCAAGAGAATCTACTAAGCACAGACACAACGGAAACCGGCGGGCAAATCTGGATCGACTATTTCTCTTCAATAATTTTTTCTACATCGGAGAATACATCAGCGATTTCACGATTTCCATCGATTGTGTGCAGCAAGTTCTTATCTTTGTAGTAAGCCAAAATCGGCGCACTGCTTTCGATGTTTACCGCTAAACGATTTTTCACCGTTTCAGGTTTGTCATCTTCTCTTTGATAGAACTCATGTCCGCCGCATCGATCACATGTTCCTTCTACTTTTGTAGGGTTGAAAAGTTTGTGATAGGTCGCTCCGCAGTTTTTACACATATAGCGCCCCGCCAACCGTTCGATCAGCACATTCTCTTCTACATGGATGTCAATTACAGCATCAATTTTTTTGTCTAACTCTTTAAGCATTTTATCCAAAGCTTTAGCCTGATCAATCGTTCTTGGAAACCCGTCCAACAGAAAGCCTTTTTCTGTATCCGGTTCAGCAAGACGTTCTTTTACGATTCCATTTGTTACATCATCCGGAACCAGTTCACCTTTATCCATAAACGATTTTGCTTTAACTCCAAGAGCAGTTTCGTTCTTCATTGCAGCTCGAAACATATCACCAGTAGAAATATGAGGAATCCCATATTTGTCGATAATCTTTTCTGCCTGCGTTCCCTTCCCTGCTCCGGGAAGTCCCATTAAAATGAGGTTCATTTGTTTTCCTCCTAAATTTAAAAGCTGAACAGGTTTAAAACAGCAACAGTTGAAAAACAGAAACAATGAGCTGCTTCCTTTAAAGTACTCATCTGTCATTCTCTAAATGCTGACCTGTAAAGCTAGATAAATCTGAGTAAGCTGAATCAATCTAGAAAATATGTGAGAATGGTGCTGAGGAAGATCCTCAACACACGATTCTTACTTATTGATAAAGCCAACATATTGACGTTTCAACATTAAACCTTCTAGTTGCTTCGCTGTTTCCAACGCAACACCGATGATAATCAGCAGGCTGGTTCCGCCCAACCCAATTGATTGAGGCAGGTTCCAAAGCATTTGCGCAATAATTGGCAGCAAAGCAATGATACCCAAGAATATAGAACCAACGACACTCAGTCTCATCAACACTCCGGACACGTAATCCTCTGTCCCTTTACCTGGTCGTACGCTTGGTATATAACTTCCCTGTTTTTGCAGATTTTCCGCAAGTTTCTCCGGATTAACCTGAACAAATGCATAGAAGAATGTAAAAGCAACGATCAGTACAGTATAAATGACTGCACCGGGTACTGTGTTGTAGTTGAAAATTTCTGTCATGATTTCATACCATGTCTCCCCAGTATAATTAGAAGCAAACCCCTGCAAAATTGCATTAGGTGTTGAAATTAATGAACTGGCGAAGATAACCGGGATTACCCCAGCGGCATTCACTTTCAATGGCAGATAACTGCTGGTTGGAGCTCCAGATACACGTTTTGTATATTGAATTGGAATTTTTCTTTCTGCCTGCTGTACAAATGTAACAACAGTTACGATCAGTAAAATTGCAATAACCAATACTGTTACAAAGATGATAGAGTTCACCAGATCAGATGAATTAATGTTAATGAAGTAATCTTCAATAATTTCTTTGACAGCTCCAGGCAAGCCTGAAATAATCCCGGCAAAGATAATCATTGACACACCATTACCAATTCCCTTTTCTGTAATTTGCTCTCCCATCCAGGTAACGAAAAGTGTACCCGCAGTTAAAACAACGGAAATCATAACATACGTTGAGGTCGTAGGATTTTTTACAATTCCTATTTGGCTCAAGGAGTTGAACCCATAAGTTAAAGCAAACGACTGGGCAATACCCAAACCGATTGTCAGATAACGAGTCATCTGATTCAGCTTCTTACGACCGACTTCTCCCTGTTTCGACCATTCAACAAACTTTGGTACAATGTCCATTTGCAGCAGCTGAATAATAATCGATGCAGTAATGTATGGAGAAACCCCCATCGCAAAGATGGAGAAATTCTGCATTGCACTACCGCTGACAATATTCAACATATTTAGAAATGGCAGACCACTCAATTCCTGCAACCCTTTGGCATTAACACCCGGCACAGTAATATGAGCCCCTAAACGAAATATTAATAAGATAAACAATGTAAAGAATATCTTTGATCTAATGTCTTTGACTTTAAAAGCATCCTTTAATAGTTTAAGCATTAGATCACCTCGATAGATCCACCAGCAGCTTCAATAGCTTCTTGCGCTGCTTTAGAGAATTTTGCTGCTTTAACAGTCAATTTCTTCGTTAATTCACCGCTTGCAAGAACTTTGATTCCTGCCTTTTCGTTTTTAACGAATCCTGCTTCTTTCAAGACAACAGGTGTTACTTCAGCTCCATCTTCGAATCGATTTAACACATCTAAATTGATTACTGCATAGTCTTTACGGTTAATATTTGTAAATCCGCGTTTTGGTAAACGACGGAACAATGGAGTTTGACCCCCTTCAAATCCTAAACGTACACCGCCGCCTGAACGAGCTTTTTGCCCTTTTTGTCCACGGCCTGCTGTTTTACCATTACCAGATGAAGTACCACGTCCAACACGGTTACGTACTTTACGGGAACCTTCAGCGGGTTTCAATTCATGAAGTTTCATTGTGGTTTGGCACCTCCTTACAATCTACTTGAGTAAATTAAACTTCTTCTACGTCCACTAAATGAGAGATCGTGTTAACCATACCTTTGATAGCTTCATTAGCTGGTTTAACAACCGAACTGTTCATTTTTTTCAATCCCAACGCTTTTACTGTATCACGTTGGTTTTGAGGACGTCCGATAACACTGCGTCTTAAAGTAATTTTTAATTCAGCCATTATTGTTGTCCTCCTTAACCGATAATTTCTTCTACAGATTTGCCGCGAAGTGCTGCCACTTCTTCAGCGCGTTTTAATTGAGTTAATCCATCAACTGTTGCACGAACAACATTGATTGGCGTATTTGAACCTAGTGATTTAGATGTGATATCAGCTACCCCAGCTAACTCCAATACGGCACGAACTGGTCCGCCAGCTGCTACTCCAGAACCTTCTACTGCAGGTTTCATTAGAATACGGCCGCCGCCAAATACTCCGATTACTTCATGAGGGATGGTAGAACCAACCATAGGAACTTCAATTAAGTTCTTCTTCGCATCTTCAATCGCTTTACGAATTGCTTCCGGTACTTCTTGAGCTTTACCAGTACCAAAACCAACATGCCCGTTTTTGTCACCGACAACCACTAAAGCCGCAAAACGCAGACGACGTCCGCCTTTAACAACTTTTGTTACACGATTGATTGCAACAACGCGGTCTTCTAATTCCAAATGCTTTGGATCAATATAAACCATGAATGGTGTTCCTCCTTCTCCTAAAATTCCAGTCCATTTTCACGTGCAGCTTCTGCTAGAGCCTGCACGCGGCCATGGTAAAGGTATCCACCACGGTCAAAGACTACTTCTTTAATACCTTTTTCAGCAGCACGTTCTGCAACCAGTTTACCAACTGCAGCAGCCTGCTCAACTTTTGTTCCACCTGAAATATCTTTATCCAAGGCAGAGGCACTTGCTAGCGTCACACCCGCTACGTCATCAATGATTTGAGCGTAGATGTTTTTATTAGAACGGAAAACGTTCAAGCGTGGGCACTCAGCAGTACCAGAGATTTTATTACGAACACGATTGTGTCTCTTCTGACGTGTTTTATTCTTATCTGGTTTTGTAATCACAATTGTCACCTCTTAATTTTAATAAACTGCCTGTTCAGCAGTTTTAGACCAGAAACTGTAAATAAATGACCGTTGAAAAATCAGTCTAAGCGATTTTCTCTAAAACCCGAGAGTAACGAGTTCCGGAAAATAGAAGCTGCGGCACAAGCAAATCACTTGATTGAAACTTCGTTTCAACAAAGTTGATTTCTCTTGTTGCTCGCTTCTAAGCGATTTTCCTACACATCTTTTATTATTTACCAGTTTTACCTTCTTTACGGCGTACATATTCACCAACATAGCGGATACCTTTGCCTTTATAAGGTTCTGGAGGACGAACGCCGCGGATATTCGCTGCTAATTCGCCAACGTGTTCTTTATTAATACCTCTTACAATTACCTGAGTATTTGTAGGCACTTCAAACGTTACACCTTCAGGAGCAGTCATTTCAACTGGATGAGAGTATCCAACGTTTAATGTTAATTTGTTGCCTTGTCCTTGTGCACGGTACCCAACCCCGATAAGCTCCAAAGCTTTTTCGAAACCTGTACTTACGCCAACAACCATGTTGTTGAAGTTTGCACGGGTTGTTCCGTGGATTGTTTTCATTTCTTTGCTGTCATTTGGACGAGTGAAAGTTACTTCTGCTCCTTCGATATTCATTGTAATATCTGAAGAGAATTCACGAGTTAATTCACCTTTAGGTCCTTTTACAGTTATGTTGTTTCCGTCTTGCTTCACTTCAACGCCAGCAGGAAGAACAACTACTTTATTACCAATACGGCTCACTTAGAGACACCTCCTTGTGTATTCTTTTAAATTACCATACGTAGGCGATTACTTCGCCGCCGATATTTTTTGATCTTGCTTCTTTGTCTGTTACGACACCTTCAGAAGTCGAGATGATTGCGATTCCTAAACCATTCAGTACTTTTGGTACTTCGTCTGCTTTTACATAAGCACGTAAACCTGGTTTAGAGATACGTTTTAAGTTAGTGATAACACGCTCGTCGTTCTTTCCATATTTAAGGAAAACACGAATCACGCCTTGTTTGTCATCTTCAATATATTCTACATCGCGGATGAATCCTTCACGTTTCAGGATTTCAGCGATATCACGTTTGATTTTTGATGCAGGCACTTCCAAACTTTCATGTTTAACCATGTTCGCATTACGAATGCGAGTTAGAAAATCTGCAATTGGATCTGTCATGACCATTGAACTAGTTACCTCCTTTATGCAAGTTTACTTGTTTACCAGCTAGCTTTCTTCACGCCGGGAATTTGTCCTTTATAGGCAAGTTCGCGGAAGCAAATACGGCAAAGATGAAATTTACGATAAACTGAATGTGGACGTCCGCAACGTTCGCAACGAGTATAAGCCTGTGTTGAATGTTTAGCAGGGCGTTTGTTTTTAGCAATCATTGATTTTTTAGCCACGTAGTTCGCCTCCTTTTATTATTTTTGGAATGGCATTCCCAATTGTCCCAATAGCTCACGAGATTCTTCATCAGTGTTTGCAGTTGTCACAATAACGATGTCCATACCGCGTACTTTATCTACTAAATCGTAATCAACTTCCGGGAAGATTAATTGTTCTTTAATACCTAAAGTGTAATTACCGCGTCCGTCAAAGGCTTTTTTACTGATACCGTGGAAGTCACGTACACGAGGTAGAGAAACTGATACCAGTTTATCCAAGAATTCATACATTCTTTCTCCGCGCAGTGTTACTTTCGCACCGATCGGCATTCCTTCACGTAAACGGAATCCAGCGATTGATTTCTTAGCTTTTGTAATAATTGGTTTTTGACCAGAGATTAAAGCTAGTTCTTCCACAGCTTTATCAAGGTTTTTTGCGTTTGAAACAGCGTCACCTACACCCATGTTGATAACAATCTTGTCAACTTTTGGTGTTTGCATGATTGAACTGTAATTGAATTTTTCCATCAATGATGGTGTTACTTCTTTAATATATTTTTCTTTCAGGCGGTTCATTCAACAAGCCCCTCCTTCCTCAATTTCTATTTATCTAAAACTTCACCTGTTTTTTTAGAAACACGTACTTTTTTACCGTCTACTTCTTTATAACCAATTTTAGTAGCTTCTCCGTTTGAAGGATCGATCACCATTACATTCGAAATGTGGATCGGTGCTTCTACTTCCAGAATACCACCTTGTGGTGATGCCTGGTTTGGTTTTTGGTGTTTTTTCATGATGTTGACACCTTCAACGATAACTTTGTCTTTTTTAGGAAACGCTGCTAATACAACGCCTTCTTTGTTTTTATCTTTACCAGTGATAACTTTTACTTTATCGCCTTTTTTAACAAACATTACTGTTTCGCACCTCCTTTGATAAGTGTTTCGATTATAATACTTCTGGTGCAAGAGAAACGATCTTCATAAAGTTGTTTTCACGTAATTCACGTGCAACAGGTCCGAAGATACGTGTACCGCGCGGACTTTTATCGTCACGGATAATTACCGCAGCATTTTCGTCAAATTTGATATAAGAACCGTCCGGGCGACGAGCTCCTGATTTTGTACGAACGATAACGGCTTTAACTACTTCACCTTTTTTGACAACACCACCTGGCGTTGCTTGTTTAACCGTAGCAACAATTACGTCACCAATATTAGCAGTTTTACGACCAGAACCACCAAGGACTTTGATCGTTAGAATTTCACGTGCACCTGAGTTGTCAGCAACTCTTAATCGGCTTTCTTGTTGGATCACGATGTGTATCCTCCTTTCAGATTTTGTACTTCAATCTATATAGGAAAATCTCGTTTTATTAGATAATAACTGCTTCTTCGACTACCTCTAGTAAGCGGAAACGTTTTGTAGCTGATAATGGACGAGTTTCCATGATTCTTACGATGTCTCCAACTTTGGCTGTGTTGTTTTCATCATGAGCTTTGTATTTCTTAGAATATTTGATACGTTTACCATAAACAGGATGGTTTTTCTTTGTTTCAACGACAACAGTGATTGTTTTATCCATCTTGTCTGAAACAACACGTCCCTGATAAACTTTGCGCTGATTTCTTTCTTCAGTCATACGCGTTTGGCCTCCTTCCACTATTAGTTAGCTTGTTCACGCAATACTGTTTTGATGCGTGCAATCGATTGACGTACTTCTTTAATACGTGCAGTATTTTCTAATTGTCCTGTTGCTAATTGGAATCTAAGATTGAACAATTCTTCTTTGAACTGTTTTTCTTTATCAAGCATTTCGGCAGTGGTTAATTCTCTGATATCTTTAACCTTCATTCGATTCACCACCCATTTCCTCACGTTTTACGATTTTAGTTTTAACTGGTAATTTGTGGGATGCAAGACGAAGAGCTTCACGGGCCACTTCTTCAGGTACACCGGCGATTTCAAACATGATTTTCCCACGTTTTACTGGAGAAACCCAGCCTTCCGGAGCTCCTTTACCTTTACCCATACGAACACCAATCGCTTTACTTGTATAAGATTTGTGAGGGAAAATTTTGATCCACACTTTCCCGCCACGTTTCATATAACGAGTCATAGCGATACGGGCAGCTTCGATTTGACGGTTTGTAATCCAGTGAGATTCAATTGCTTGTAATCCCCATTCACCAAACACGACTTCTTTTCCGCCTTTTGCTTCACCGCGCATTTTACCTCTGAACTCACGACGATGTTTTACACGTTTAGGTACTAACATGTTTATTTCCCTCCTTTCTCAGTGTTTTTTTTCGTTGGAAGAATCTCTCCACGATAGATCCACACTTTTACTCCTAATTTTCCGTAAGTTGTGTCTGCTTCTTCCCATGCGTAATCAATATCTGCACGCAATGTATGAAGAGGAACAGTTCCTTCTGAATATCCTTCTGAACGAGCAATATCCGCACCGTTCAAACGACCTGATACTTGGGTTTTAATTCCTTTAGCACCAGAACGCATTGTACGTTGGATTGCTTGTTTTTGCGCACGACGGAATGCCACACGGTTTTCTAACTGACGTGCAATTCCTTCGCCGACTAATTTAGCGTCTAAATCTGGCTTTTTGATTTCAATAATGTTGATATGAACTCTTTTACCAGATAGTTTGTTCAATTCTTTTCTAAGGTTTTCAACTTCAGATCCGCCTTTACCAATAACCATGCCTGGTTTAGCTGTGTGGATTGAAATGTTCACACGGTTTGCAGCGCGCTCAATCTCAATTGTAGACACAGCGGCATCAGCAAGTTTTGTTGCGATAAATTTACGGATTCTCAAATCTTCGTGCAAGAATTCAGCATACTCTTTTTCAGCATACCATTTTGCATCCCAGTCGCGGATGATGCCTACACGCATTCCTATTGGATGTACTTTTTGACCCACTGATTGTCCCTCCTCTTAATTGTTGACACTTGTTTTAATAAAAACAAGTTTATTTTCAAGGTCCGGTATCCATTATCTCTAAGCGTTAAAACGCAAAGAGCTAAGTGGTCCTCCTCTTAATTGTTGATACTTGTGTTAACAAACAAGTTTTATACTGATTATTTCTCTGATACTACTACTGTAATATGACTTGTACGTTTGTTGATTGGTGATGCTGAACCTTTGGCACGTGGACGGAACCGTTTCATAGTTGGTCCTTCGTTGACAAAAGCTTCAGATACAACCAAGTTTTCAACATCTAAGTCGAAATTGTTTTCTGCGTTAGCAACTGCTGACATTAAAACTTTTTCAATGATTCCAGCAGATTTGTTCGGCATGAATTTCAAAACTGAAATTGCATCCGCAACGCTTTTCCCTCTGATAAGATCGATTACTAAACGCGCTTTACGAGGAGAAGTGCGAACTGTTTTTGCAGTTGCTTTAGCTGATGTAATTTGTTCTGCCATGTTGATATTTCCCTCCCTAAAAATTAGCGTCTAGTTTTCTTATCATCGGCAGAATGTCCGCGATAAGTTCTAGTTGGTGCAAATTCACCTAATTTATGTCCTACCATGTCTTCTTGGATGTATACAGGAACATGTTTGCGTCCATCATATACAGCAATTGTAAATCCTACAAAACTTGGGAAGATTGTAGAACGACGAGACCAAGTTTTAATGACTTTTTTCTTTTCAGCGCCTTGTTGAGCTTCCACTTTTTTCAATAAATGATCATCAGCGAAAGGCCCTTTCTTTAAACTACGACCCATGGTGAACCTCCTCTCAAAATGTGCGACACATGGTCAAATAGATTATTTAGTGCGACGACGAACGATAAGTTTGTCTGATTTTGCTTTTTTGTTACGAGTTTTGTAGCCAAGTGCTGGTTGACCCCAAGGTGATACTGGCGCCTTACGTCCGATAGGTGTTTTACCTTCACCACCACCGTGTGGGTGATCGTTAGGGTTCATTACGCTACCACGTACAGTTGGGCGTTTGCGCATCCAACGAGAGCGACCTGCTTTACCAATGTTGATCAGTTCGTGCTGTTCATTACCAACAGATCCGACAGTTGCACGGCATGTTGCAAGAATCATACGAACTTCGCCTGAATTCAAACGAATCAACACGTATTTTCCTTCTTTACCAAGTACTTGAGCACTTGTTCCAGCTGAACGGATTAATTGTCCGCCTTTGCCAGGTTTCATTTCAATATTGTGAACAACAGTACCAACTGGAATATTTTCCAATGGCAGGCTGTTACCAATCTTGATATCAGATTCCGGTCCAGAAACGACAGTCATGCCAACTTCCAGTCCTTTTGGTGCCAAAATATATGCTTTTACTCCATCTTCGTAATGAACTAATGCAATATTAGCAGAACGATTTGGATCATACTCAATTGTTTTAACGTGCGCAACAACATTGTCTTTGTTACGTTTAAAGTCAATCACACGGTATTGACGTTTGTGACCGCCACCTTGATGACGAACTGTAATGCGGCCATTGTTGTTACGACCGGCATGGTTTTTTAATGGCTTTAATAACGTTTTTTCCGGTGTTGCAGTTGTGATTTCAGCGAAATCAGAACTCGTCATGTTACGACGGCCATTTGTGGTAGGTTTGTATTTTTTAATCGCCACGTCTTTATTTCCCTCCTACTTTACTTTGATCATTCTCTCTATTGCTGCTGATTATTCAGCAGCGTCGAAAATTTGGATTTCTTTTGAATTATCTGTTAACGTCACAACAGCTTTACGACGTTTTTTAGTATATCCTGCATATTTACCCATACGTTTGAATTTAGGACGCACGTTGATGATGTTTACGTTTTTCACTTTTACGTCAAACGCAGCTTCAACAGCTTGTTTCACTAAAGTTTTATTTGCGCGTACATCTACTTCGAATGTATATTTCTTGTCGTCCATAGCAAGCATTGATTTCTCAGTGATCACTGGGCGTTTAATTACGTCTAGTAAGTTCATTATGCAAGCACCTCCTCAATTTGAGTAAGAGCAGTTTGTGTTGCAAGCATTTTTTGGCTTGAAACGATATCCAATACGCTGATATTGTCTGAAGTGACAACAGAAACGTTTGGCAGGTTGCGAGCTGATAATGCTGCAAAATCATTCTCAGGTTCCAATACCACCAATACTTTTGTATCAATAGACAGGTTTCCAAGAACTTGTTTGAATTCTTTTGTCTTAGGTGCGTCAAAGCTTAAACCTTCAACAGCTACCAGATTATTTTCAGCAACTTTTTCTGACAGTACAGATTTCATTGCCAAGCGACGAACTTTTTTAGGAAGTTTGTAGCTGTATGAACGTGGTGTAGGTCCAAAAACAATACCACCTCCACGCCATTGTGGTGAACGGATTGAACCTTGACGGGCACGACCTGTTCCTTTTTGGCGCCATGGCTTACGACCACCGCCGCGAACAGCACTGCGGTTTTTCACTGCATGTGTTCCCTGTCTTAATGAAGCGCGCTGCATGATGATTGCATCGTAGACAACACTTTCATTTGGTTCAATTCCGAAGATTTCTTCGTTTAATGTCACTTCACCATTTTGAGTTCCATCTTGTTTAAATAATGCTACATTCGGCATTCCATAGTTCCTCCTTTCCTAACAATTATTTAGCTTTCACAGCTGATTTGATTGTAATTAATGATTTTTTAGATCCAGGAATATTTCCTTTAATCAGGATAACATTCTTATCTGCATCTACTCTCACGATTTCAAGGTTTTGAATCGTTACGCGGTTGCCACCCATACGGCCGGCAAGCTTTTTATTTTTAAATACACGGTTAGGTGCAACTGGACCCATTGACCCAGGACGACGATGGTAACGGGAACCGTGAGACATTGGTCCGCGGCTTTGTCCGTGGCGTTTGATAACCCCTTGGAATCCTTTACCTTTCGTAGTACCCGTAACATCAACGATGTCACCTGCTTGGAAAACATCTACAGTGATTTCTTCTCCAACTTTATATTCTCCCAGCTCAACATCTTTGAATTCCTTAATGAAGCGCTTAGGAGCCGTGTTTGCTTTTGCAACATGACCTTTCGCTGGTTTGTTTGCTAATACTTCACGTTTGTCTTGGTACCCGACTTGAATCGCTTCGTAGCCGTCTGTTCCGACAGTTTTCACTTGCAGTACTACGTTTGGAGTAGCTTCTACAACTGTTACTGGGATCAATTCACCTGACTCAGTAAAGATCTGCGTCATTCCAACTTTTTTCCCTAAGATTCCTTTGGTCATGAGTACACCTCCATCATCTTAATTTTTTTATTATAGTTTGATTTCAATATTCACACCAGATGGTAAGTCAAGCTTCATCAAAGCATCAACTGTTTTTGGTGTTGGGTTCACAATGTCAATCAGACGTTTGTGAGTACGCATTTCGAATTGTTCGCGTGAATCTTTGTATTTATGTGTCGCACGGATAACTGTGTATAATGAGCGCTCTGTCGGCAATGGAATCGGACCTGATACACCAGCTCCAGTTCTCTTTGCAGTCTCCACAATTTTATCCGCTGATTGATCTAAAATACGATGTTCATACGCTTTTAAACGGATACGAATTTTTTGTTTTGCCATCTTTTTTCCCTCCTTCGCCTATTTTGAAAAGTAGACATGGCTCCACGAAAATCTCCGTCACGCTCGTCCATGGCAAAGCGTCCGGGCGTGTCGCAACCTCTCGTTTCACAGCCGGCAAATTCTTTTTCAGAATTACCAGTGCATTCACACTTCTGTAAACAGCACCTTTATGATTATATTACAGAAAGGCTTGAATAGCAAGGCTTTTTTCAGTACTTTCACAATTATTTTCAAGAAATAATTTTCTTTCAAAGTCCTCCGTTTTTCCCTTACTACCATTCATTTCTACAAATTCATTTTTTCTTGTTTATTTTCACTAGAGGCAATGAAATATACAGAAAATCGCAGAAAAAATTATATCGTGACCAAAACAGGTAAAAAAATCTTAGCTACAGAGATCAAGCGAATTGAGCGATTATATAAAAATAGTATTGGGGAGAAAATAAAATGACTAAAAAAATAAGAAGGTTTTTCGGGTTGGCAGATTATTTAATAGAAGAAACTCAACCATCCAATCAATATCTCAAGATAAAAACGGCTCTTCTATCATCCCAAAGGATGACAGAAGAGCCGTTTACGTCCGAGTACACCAGTTTTTCCAAACCAGTTCTATTGCTATATGTTAAATTGAATTATTTAACGATTTCAGTAACAACGCCTGAACCAACAGTACGTCCACCTTCACGAATAGAGAAACGAGTACCGTCTTCGATCGCGATTGGGTGAATCAGTTCAACGTCCATTGCTACGTTATCACCAGGCATTACCATTTCAGTACCTTCTGGCAATTCAACTACACCAGTTACGTCAGTTGTACGGAAGTAGAACTGAGGGCGGTAGTTAGTGAAGAATGGTGTATGACGTCCACCTTCTTCTTTTGATAAAACATAAACTTCAGCTTTAAATTTTGTATGTGGAGTGATTGTAGCTGGTTTAGCCAATACTTGTCCACGTTCGATATCTTCACGTGCTACACCACGTAACAATGCACCGATGTTGTCTCCTGCTTCAGCGTAATCCAACAATTTACGGAACATTTCAACACCTGTAACAGTTGTTTTGTTGATTTCTTCAGCGATACCAACGATTTCAACTTCGTCACCAACACGAACTTGTCCACGTTCAACACGTCCTGTAGCAACAGTACCACGACCAGTGATTGAGAATACATCCTCAACTGGCATCATGAATGGTTTGTCAGTGTCACGAGTTGGAGTAGGGATGTACTCATCAACCGCAGCCATCAATTCCAAGATTTTTTCTTCGTAAGAAGCGTCGCCTTCTAATGCTTTCAAAGCAGAACCAGCGATGACTGGAGTGTCATCTCCCGGGAAATCGTATTCTGATAATAGATCACGAACTTCCATTTCAACTAATTCAAGCAATTCTTCGTCGTCAACCATATCCATTTTGTTTAAGAAAACAACGATGTATGGTACACCAACGTTACGTGATAACAGGATGTGCTCACGAGTTTGAGGCATAGGGCCATCAGCAGCAGATACTACCAAGATAGCTCCATCCATTTGTGCAGCACCAGTGATCATGTTTTTAACGTAGTCCGCGTGTCCTGGGCAGTCAACGTGCGCATAGTGACGTGCATCAGTTTCATACTCGATATGTGAAGTATTGATTGTGATTCCACGTTCTTTTTCTTCTGGAGCATTATCAATTTCAGCATAGCTGGCAGCTTCTCCGCCACCATGTTTAGCTAATACTGTAGCAATTGCAGCTGTTAAAGTAGTTTTACCATGGTCAACGTGTCCAATAGTACCAATGTTTACATGGGGTTTAGAACGGTCAAATTTTTCTTTAGCCATTTTAAAATGTTCCTCCTAAAATCAATTGATTTTTTATTTATCTGATAGGCGGTTCAACGACCGTCTGATCATCTTTAATTATTTTACCCGAAATCTCAAAAAAAGCCTAGTCCTAAGTTAGCTTCTCAAAGCAGCCTTTAACTATTCAGCGGAATTACCGCCATTTTTCTTGATAATTTCTTCTTGGATGGACTTAGGTACATCTTCATAGTGGTCAAATACCATCATAAAGGTTCCGCGTCCTTGTGTTGCAGAACGTAATGTTGTAGCATAGCCGAACATTTCAGCCAAAGGTACGATCGCATTCACGATTTGTGAGTTACCATGCGCTTCCATTCCTTCAACACGTCCACGACGACTTGTAACGTGTCCCATAATATCACCTAAGTAATCTTCAGGAACGGTAACTGTTACTTTCATCATCGGCTCTAAAATTACAGGATTTGCCTTTTTCGAAGCAGCACGTAAAGCCATAGACGCCGCTACACGGAAGGCAGTTTCATTTGAATCGACATCATGATAAGAACCATCATAAAGTTTTGCTTTAATATCAACTAATGGATAACCAGCAAGTACCCCATTGTCCATTGAGTCGCGCAATCCTTTTTCTACAGCTGGAATGTATTCACGAGGAACCACACCACCGACGATTGCATTTTCAAATTCAAAGCCTTTTCCTTCTTCGTTTGGTGTAAATTCAACCCAAACATGCCCGTATTGACCTTTACCACCGGACTGACGGACAAATTTACCTTCAGCTTGAGTAACTGGTGCACGGAATGTTTCACGATAAGATACTTGAGGAGCACCCACATTCGCTTCAACTTTGAATTCACGTCTCATACGGTCAACCAATACATCCAAGTGAAGTTCTCCCATACCAGAGATAACTGTTTCACCAGTTTCAACGTTTGATTCAACACGGAATGAAGGATCTTCTTCTGCAAGTTTTTGCAATGCTACACCCATTTTATCTTGGTCTGCTTTTGACTTAGGTTCAACCGCAACTTGAATAACTGGTTCTGGGAACTCAATTGATTCAAGGATAACTGGTGAATCCAGCGCACATAACGTATCCCCTGTTGTTGTATCTTTCAAACCAACCGCAGCTGCGATGTCACCTGAATATACTTTGTCAATTTCTTGACGAGTATTTGCGTGCATTTGCAGAATACGTCCAATACGTTCTTTTTTATCCTTAGAAGCGTTCAGTACATATGAACCACTTTCAAGAACACCAGAATATACACGGAAGAAAGTTAAACGACCAACAAACGGGTCAGTCATAACTTTGAAGGCTAATGATGCAAATGGTGCTTCATCATCAGCAGGGCGAGTTGTTTCTTCACCTGTCTTCGAGTCAATTCCTTTGATAGCTTCAATGTCAAGTGGTGACGGCAGATAGTCAAGTACCGCATCCAACATCAATTGAACCCCTTTGTTTTTGAAGGCTGAACCAGCCATTACAGGAAAGAATTCAACATTGATTGTTGCTTTACGGATACCCGCTTTTAATTCTTCTTCAGTAATTTCTTCGCCTTCCAGATATTTCATCATTAAGTCTTCATCAGTTTCAGCAACTGCTTCGACCAATTTTTCACGCCATTCAGTAGCTTGTTCCATATATTCTTCTGGGATTTCAGTTTCCTGAATATCTGTTCCCAAATCATTTGTGTAGATTTCAGCTTTCATCTTAACTAAGTCAATGATTCCAGTAAAATCTTCTTCAGCACCGATTGGTAATTGAATCGGATGCGCATTCGCTTGTAAACGGTCATGTAATGAGTTTACTGAATATAGAAAGTCTGCACCAATTTTATCCATCTTGTTACAAAAAACAACACGAGGAACTTTGTATTCAGTCGCTTGACGCCAAACTGTTTCAGTTTGAGGCTCAACACCTGACTGCGAATCAAGAACGGTAACCGCACCATCCAATACACGAAGAGAGCGCTGCACTTCAATTGTAAAATCCACGTGCCCTGGTGTATCAATGATATTAACACGATACCCTTTCCACTGCGCAGTTGTTGCAGCAGAAGTAATCGTAATACCACGTTCTTGTTCTTGCTCCATCCAGTCCATTTGTGAAGCCCCTTCGTGGGTTTCACCAATTTTATGGATTTTACCAGTATAATATAAGATACGCTCTGTTGTTGTTGTTTTACCCGCATCAACGTGAGCCATGATACCGATATTACGAGTGTTTTCTAACGAAAATTCTCTTGCCATTCAGCTTATTTCTCCTCTCTTTATTTAAATGAACTGTAAAAACTTATCTGATGCAGTCTGAAGCTGCACACAGAGAGGGATCTTACCAACGATAATGTGCAAATGCACGGTTAGCGTCAGCCATTTTATGTGTATCTTCACGTTTCTTAACTGAAGCGCCAGTATTGTTGGCAGCATCCATTATTTCTTTTGCTAAGCGTTGTTCCATTGTGTGTTCGCCACGCAGACGTGCGTAGTTAACAACCCAACGAAGACCTAAAGTCGTACGACGTTCTGGACGAACTTCAACTGGTACTTGATAGTTAGAACCCCCAACACGGCGGGCTTTTACTTCAAGAACAGGCATAACGTTCTTCATGGCTTGTTCAAAAACTTCCAATGGATCGTTACCTGTAGATTCTTTAATAATATCAAATGAATTATAGATAATATTAGCAGCAATCCCGCGTTTTCCGTCAACCATTACACGGTTGATTAAGCGAGTAACTAATTTTGAGTTATAAATAGGATCTGGTAAAACATCACGTTTTGCAACAGGACCTTTACGAGGCATTCGTAACTCCTCCTTCCGAAATATTTCTTCTATATAATATGTTAGTTGTCAGCAAATTAATTAGCAGCTTTTGGTCGTTTAGTACCATATTTAGAACGGCTTTGTTTACGATCGTTAACGCCGGCAGTATCAAGCGCACCACGAACGATATGATAACGTACCCCTGGCAAGTCTTTTACACGTCCACCGCGCAGCAATACTACACTATGTTCTTGTAAATTATGACCAATCCCTGGGATATATGCTGTTACTTCGATCAAGTTTGACAAACGAACACGGGCATATTTACGTAAAGCTGAGTTCGGTTTTTTAGGTGTCATAGTCCCCACACGTGTACATACCCCACGTTTTTGCGGAGAGTTCACGTTTGTTTGAGATTTCTTGAAACTATTATATCCTTTGTTCAATGCAGGTGAGTTAGATTTCTCTACCTTTGATTTACGAGGTTTACGTACTAATTGATTAATTGTAGGCATTCCTTGTTTTCCTCCTTCCTCAATTCGCTTCTAGTTCCACACATCCAGGTGGTTCTTTTTTTGCGATAAAAAATAATGCATCTATGCATCCTTTATCAAATATGCTTTGATAGACAGTCAGCACGTCTCAACGAGAGACCTGTACATAAAGCACCTTCGCTAGGATAGCACGATATACCCTATCTGTCAAGCTTTTGAAGTGTTTTTTTCATCAAATATTATTCTTAGATTTTTCTTCATTTTTTTCCCACTTTTTTTAATCCTTTCTATCTTTTCTATTCAAGAAACGGTACAATATTTTTGATAAAGCGAAAGGAGCTTGCACTGAAATGAATCAAAAACAAATGGTGGGAATTGAAGCAGCTAAATATGTCAAAGATGGAATGATTGTTGGTTTGGGAACCGGTTCAACCGCAAAGTACATGGTTGATGAAATTGGACGGCGCGTGAACGAAGAAAATCTTAATATTGTTGGTGTAACAACGTCTAAAGCAACTGAAAGACAGGCACTTGAGCTAGGAATTACGTTAAAAAGTATTGATGATGTTTCCCATGTAGACATAACAATTGATGGTGCGGATGAAATCAGTTCCAATTTTCATGGAATTAAAGGCGGCGGCGCAGCTCTGCTTTTTGAAAAGATTGTTGCTACTTATTCCAGAAAAAACATTTGGATTGTTGACGAGTCAAAACTGGTGGACAAGCTTGGGGCATTCCCTCTTCCAGTCGAAGTCATTCCTTACGGCAGTCAGCAGTTATTGTACCTTTTTGAAACAAAAGGTTTCAACCCGTCCATCCGAACATTGCAAGACGGCACTCCTTTAATAACCGATGGCGGACACTATATTATCGATCTGCAAATGAATGTGATTCCAGACCCAATTGCACTGGGCTCTTATCTTGATCAGCTGGTAGGCGTCGTGGAGCATGGCTTGTTTTTAAACATTGTCTCAACTGTGATTGTTGGAAGTAATGAAGGCCCGCAGACGATTCAAGCTCACTCACGCTAGATTTCTTTCTCTCCCTGTCCCAATTATATTTAAGCTCAAAACTATCAAACTATATAGGAAAGGATATTCTATGAATTTTATCGGTTATGCACGAACGACTATAAATGAATGCGATCTGGATACACAGCTCTCTTTGCTTTCAACCTATGGATGTGACAAAATTTATCAGGATACATTTAAGCCTGCTGAAAACAATGTCAATTGCTCACTTCTTGATTCAATTGTTGATGATTTGAAAGAAGATGATACATTAGTAATCTGCCGACTTAACCATCTGGGGAAATCTACCAGACAACTGACTGAATTCGCCCATTTTTTCAAGAAGAACCATATCCATTTAGTCAGTCTTGAAGAAAAAATAGATACCCGCGGTCCGGAAGGTCCTATTTATTTTAAGTTAATGCAGGGACTGGCAAAAATGGAGTGCGAGCTGATTAAAGAACGAACGCTGATCGGACTGACAAATGCCCGTAAAAGAGGCAAAATCGGAGGGCGCCCTAAAATCGATATGAAGGTTGTTCATAAAATACGGCAGATGTATTATGACAACCATGAAAATGTTCAGGTTATTGCTTCAAAATGCCAGGTTTCGATTGGAACCTGCTATAAATATATAAATTTAACAGAAGCGGATATTCAACAAATGAATAATTGAGAGAGTTAAGCTGAGATTGGTTTTCTGAGATAAAACTGTCTCAGCATTTTTTATTTCCTGCTTTTTTATCCTGTATTCAAGCTTATCACTTCCCCTTCTCTGCTCTGTTACGATTGCTGCGGCTTTTCCTGTTGCGCCAGATTCTTGGCTGTTTGCTAATTTATATTGGAAATTCAATGAAAAACATTGTACAATAAACAAGTAATGAAATTTTCAGAAACCATATATAAAGGAGACTTATCATGCCAAAATTAGTTTTTTCTCGTCACGGATTAAGTGAATGGAATGCATTGAATCAATTTACCGGATGGGTTGATGTGGATTTAGCACCTGAAGGGATCGAAGAAGCCATAGAAGGCGGACGCAAAATTAAAGAAGCAGGAATTGAATTTGATGTAGCATATACTTCAGTATTAACTCGTGCAATCAAAACATGTAACCTGATTTTAGAAAACTCAGATCAATTGTGGGTTCCTCAAATCAAATCATGGCGCTTAAACGAACGTCATTATGGTAAACTTCAAGGATTAAACAAAAAAGAAACAGCTGAAAAATATGGCGATGAGCAAGTACACATTTGGCGTCGTTCTTATGATACTCTGCCTCCATTATTGGAAGTAACTGATCCGGAATCAGCTGCAAATGACCGTCGTTATGCAATGCTTGACAAGCGTGATGTCCCAGGCGGAGAAAATCTGAAGGTTACATTAGAACGTGCCTTACCTTTCTGGCAAGACGAAATTGCTCCTGCTCTATTGGACAATAAAACTGTTTTAGTTGCAGCACATGGAAACTCTTTACGTGCATTGGCAAAACATATCGAAGGCATCTCTGATGAAGATATCATGGATCTTGAAATTCCAACTGGACAACCTCTTGTTTATGAATTAAACGATGATTTAACAGTTGCGAAGAAATATTATTTATAAGAATATCTTTTTAAGAACCCGCTCGGAACTTTCGAGCGGTTCTTTTTTAGTTAGACTCCGGTAGTCGTTTAACTAAAAAAGAGGGGCACACATTATTATGAGGTCACTCCCTTTCCTCATTATGTTATTCAACCAGTTTCTCAGTATCTTCTTTACTTCATAAATTATTTTCTTCTGTTCCATGTAGCATTTGACCTAATTGTCATCATCGTGAATGCCGTCTAAAGTTACATCTAGTTGCTCAATTTCTTGAATATTACCTTTTACCAAAGAACCCTCGTAATTGAGCTGCTTGTCAATACTATCATTCTCTTGTTCAGCCGCCTTTTCTTCATCTCTTTCGATTTTATTTTCTTTGCGACTAATCGATTTTACTTCATATAAGTGCTTTTTCCTGTTCATAAAAGCACTTGATTTTGCTGGCATTATCTTCAATCTTGGCCAGCGGCTCAGCCAGCTTAGACATTTCCTTGCCAATTTTTTCCAATAGTTTAACTTCTTTTTGTTCGTAGTCTGCCATTCTTTGTTCCTCCTAATTAAAACAAATCGCTGTTATTCAACATCAGCAGTTCCACAAAAGACAGAAACAACTAACTGATTCTGACATAAAGAATACACCCATAACTGATTTCCCTCAAAAATTTGTACCTCCTATATGAAAATCATAGAGAAAATAAAACAGGAATCCCCTGATTTTCCAAGGAATCCCTGTACATTGGCAAAAATTAATTCAATTGCTTACATTTTTACCTGTTTATTCATTTTATTAATCATCAAACCCATTACTATCAGAAACTGTTCTAAACCAGCGACCTGACTTTTTAATTGTGCGTTTGCCGTCTTCTGCCAGATCAACTGCAATAAAGCCATAACGATTTTTATAAGCATTTGTCCATGACCAGTTGTCCATGCATGTCCACATGTGGTAGCCTAGGCAGTTGCTGCCTTCCTCAAGCGCCCGATGCACATAACGCAGATGATCTTTTACAAATTCAATGCGGTAGTCATCTTCAATAACACCCAGTTCATTGATATATTTTTCTTCCCCTTCAACACCCATTCCGTTTTCAGAAATGTAGCAGGGAATGTTGCCATAATTTTCTCTTACATTCGTCAAGATATCATAAATCCCTTTTTCATAGATTTCCCATCCACGATAAGGGTTCATCTTTTTACCAGGCATGTCATATACATCAAAGTAGTCATCCGGCATTGGTCCATGTGTATGATCCACTGCTGATTCTTTTGCTTTAATACGACGAGGCTGATAATAATTGATTCCCAGAATATCAATTGTATTCTCTTTGATAACGACTAAATCATCTTCCTGCATTTCAGGAACCATATCCAGCTCTTTAACAATCTCTATCAATTCTGACGGAAACTCACCTTTCACTGCCGGATCAAGGAATGAACGGTTAAAGAATGCATCTGCAATCGCCGCTGCTTTCACATCTTCAGGGTTGGATTCATCACGCGGATAGCTTGGTGTCAGATTCAGAATAATCCCGATCTGTCCGTCCAGCTCCATTTCATGGTACACCTTCACAGCCAATGCACTGGATAATGCTTCATGATAAGCCACTTGAATCGCATGCTTCAGGTTGATTTCTTCTGGATAATGGAACTGATACAGATAGCCTGCTTCAACCGGTACAATCGGCTCATTATGCGTAAACCATTTTTTTACACGATCACCGAATAATTCAAAACATGTTTTCGCAAATTCCACATAGGCATCCACAGTTTTTCTATTTAGCCAGCCACCCTGTTCTTGCAGCGTCCAGGGCATATCAAAGTGATATAAATTCATGAAAGGTTCGATGCCTGCTTCAATCATTTCATTAATGTAGTCATTATAGAAAGCAACAGCCTTGGGATTCACTTCTCCCGTGCCGTTTGGAATTAGACGACTCCACTGAATAGACGTCCGAAATGTTGTATGTCCGGTTTCCTTCATCAACTGGATATCCTCTTTATATTTTGTATAAACCTGAGATGTTTTCTCTGGTCCTACCTCATTAAAAAACTTTTCCGGAGCCAGTTTGTACCATTCATCCCATAGACTTTCTCCTTTACCGTCACCTGCTGCACGGCCTTCTGTCTGTGGTCCGCTTGCTGCTGATCCCCACCAGAAATTTTCAGGAAATTTGTATGTTGTCATGTTTATCCATCCCTTCTTATATCCATTCCCATAATAATCTACTTCACCACAAAAATCAATCTTTGCAAACAAAAGTATATACATTTATTTTAAAGGATAGACATTTAAATTAAAAGATGGTATATTTGTCGTTGTGATCGGTTACAAAAAAATATTTAGGGGGATATTTATGAATAGTTTTATGGATAAGCTTAGCGAAAAAATTATGCCTTTAGCTAACTGGCTAGGACAAAATCGCTATCTAACTGTTTTAAGAGATGCATTTATGCTGTCATTTCCGTTAACAATGTTTGGTTCAATTGTAGTGGTTATTAATAATCTGCCATTTTTCAGTGATGACTTAAAAGGAAATTTGGGGAATCTGTTTGGAAATGGTCAAAATGCTACAATGAGTATCATGTCAGTGTTTGTCACTTTTGGTATCGGCTATTATTTATCTAAATCTTATGATGTAGAGGGCATTTTTGGCGGAGCTGTTTCATTTGCCAGCTTCCTGATCCTGACACCCTTTTTCATAACTCTTGAAAGCGGTGAAACCATAAGCGGTGTGTTAAGTCTTGACCGCCTCGGTGCTAAAGGCATGTTCATTGGTATGATTGCTGCTTTTCTTGCAGCGGAAATCTACTGTCGTATTACAAAACGAGGCTGGCAGATTAAAATGCCGGATGGCGTTCCTCCAGCAGTAACAAAATCTTTTGCAGCACTGATTCCAGCAGTCTGTACCTTAACTATTTTCTTGTTCATCAATGCAGCAGTAACTGGATTCTTCGACACAAACCTTCATGACGTAATTTACGAAGTAATTCAACAACCATTGACTGGTTTGGGAAGCAGTCTTCCAGCAACACTGATTGCACTGTTTTTCGTTCAATTCCTGTGGTTTTTCGGTTTGCATGGTCAAATCATTGTAAATTCTGTAATGGACCCAATCTGGAATACATTAATGCTTGATAATTTGGAAGCTTACCAGGCAGGAAAAGAATTGCCGCATATTATTACAAAACCATTCATGGAAACATTCACTGTAGGTCTTGGCGGCTCCGGTATGACCTTGGCTGTAGTTCTGATTATGGCCTTCTTCCTTAAGAAAAAACAATATAAGGATGTTGGCCGTTTAGCATTAGCACCCGGGCTGTTTAACGTAAACGAACCTGTAATCTTCGGTTTGCCGATCGTTTTAAATGCCTCAATCCTTATTCCATGGGTTCTGGCTCCAATCGTTGTAACAACCATAAACTATCTTGTTATGGCAGCTGGAATTGTTCCTCCGCCAACCGGAGTCTCTGTCCCATGGACAGTTCCAATTATTGCAAGCGGTGTTCTTGCTACCAACTCTTGGCTGGGCGGACTGCTACAGGTGATTGACTTCATCATAGTCGCTCTCATCTGGTTTCCATTCTTAAAAATTATGGACAAACAGGCAGATGTCAATATCTGATATTCAACTTTCTAAAATGATCGAAAAGGCTGGATTTCTATTCCGGCCTTTTCCTTTACCTCAAAATATAAAGTATATTGCAGAAAAGAAATTTTTGCCTATCAAAAGGTCCTAATGCTTTTTAAAAATCGCTCTTGCAATAATTACGGAGAGTAAACAAAAAAAACGATGACAGCCTCATTTTCTGAAAAGGTGAGCAAATTTTTCGTCATCGCTGTTTTCACTTATAAATACTGTATAAAAAAATTATCGTTGTAGAAAGTCACAGAGTTCGTTATACTCATGATTGAGGTGAAAGTTGTATGCCAAAATACGAAGAGATTGCGAATATACTGCGGGAACGCATAAAAAATAAAATATATCCTCCTGACACTCTGCTGCCAAATCAAACTGATTTAGTCAAGGAATTTTCAGTCAGCAGAATGACGATCAAAAAAGCTGTGAATATTTTGACAATGGAAGGACTGGTTTATGCGCAGCGCGGAGCCGGTACTCGAGTGTTAAATCACTCTTTTTGGGACAGAGATACTTCTCCTGCCAATGAATATCAGGGGCTTAGTGTCCAGATGAATGCCGCCAACCGGGAGCTTGCCAGTCAGGTCATCCTGTTTGAAGTGGAATTTCCCAGCGAAAATGTACAGGAACGTTTAATGCTTCGACCGGAACAGCCCGTCTACAAGATCATTCGATTAAGAATTCTGGAGAAAAAACCATATGTACTGGAACATACCTTTATGCCTGTTGATCTGGTTCCCGGCTTAACCAATGATGTTCTGTTAAATTCCATTTATGATTACCTGAAAAAAAGTTTGGGTATTCAATTTGCCGGTGCTTTTCGTTCCATTCAGGCGGACAAAAGCAACCACTATGATCAGGAATACCTTAATTGCAGTGTAGATGATCCCATACTTGAAGTGGAGCAAATTATTTACTTGAAAAATGGACGTCCGATAGAATACTCAAAAAGCCGCAGCCGATTTGATCAGCGCAGCTATTCAGTACTGGACGTTCAGGGAACATAATTGTTTGCTGAACCGGTTAAATACAAGAAAACTTTCTATAATAAAAATAAGCGTAGCTGTGATATTAGTATATCTAGAACCCTTAAAATCGAATAAACGCTGTTCCAGTCTTTGTATGATTCAAGCATTCGTAAAAGCGTAGGAGCACGTTCTTGCATAACCTTAAAACATGGGATGAGCATTCAAAGAAGCGTAGAAGCAAAGCCCCTCCATGCTTCGAGGAGAAAAGATGTGCTCTTGCAATTACTCGTCGCATAGAGAAGCTTGTCACAACCTCGCTTATTTTTTATTAGGGCTTATCTAAAAAAATATTGCAAAATCACTTTTCCAAACAGGTCCTAGATAAATGCAGATTCCGACATACATGCCTGATAAATGGAAATAACATCATAAACAGATAGCGGGACATACGCAGCTGTTTCGATTGTACTGTGTTTTACTGCCTGCTCAGCCATTTCGGTCAATTTTTCTTCATTAATCCCCACTTCTGGAAGAGTCATTGGAATACCGCAGGATTTAAAGAAATCATAAGTTGCCTGTATTCCTTTTTTAGCAGCAGTCATTGCATCCGCTTCTTCAATATTCCACACATTTTTAGCAAATTGCTGGAATTTAGCTGCTGTTTCTTCCGACAATACATGCGACATCCAGCGTGGTGTTAAAATAGCCAGTCCTACACCATGCGTAATATCATAAAATGCACTCAACTCATGTTCCATCGGGTGGCAAGACCATGCACCGTCTTTTCCATTTCCTGTCAGACCATTCAACGCAAGACTGCTGGCCCACATCAGATTGGCACGGGCATCATAATTGTCCGGTGTCTTCAAAGCAATCGGGCAGTTCTTAATCACAGTTTTCATCAATCCTTCAGAAACAAAATCCTGAACATCCGCTCCAATCGTTTTCTTAAAATAGTTTTCAAATAAATGACTTAATATATCTGCCGAACCAGCTGCGGTTTGATACGCAGGAACCGTAAATGTATTCTGAGGATCAAGGAAAGAAACCTTTGGTATCATGGAAGGCGCGCCCACACCCAGCTTTTGGTTTGCAGCAAGGTTACTGATAACTGCTCCGCTGTTCATCTCACTGCCTGTTGCTGCCAACGTCAGAATAGTTACAAGAGGCAATGCGGGTCCGTTAAATGTTCGCCTTTCCAAAACAAGCTCCCACGCTGATTTTTCATAATAATAGCCGGCAGCAACAACTTTGGCACAATCAATGGTAGAACCGCCGCCAACAGCCAAAATCACATCCACTTTATGCTCACGACACAAAGCAATCCCGCGATCCACTGTTTCAATCCGGGGATTAGGCTCAATTCCGTTTAGCTCCACTACATTGTTTTGATTCTTCTCCAGCAATTCAAGAACCTGGTTATACAGACCGTTCTTCTTAATACTTCCCCCACCATAAGCCAACAGGACAGTTTTTCCAAAAACGTTCAATGCATCTGTCAATTCATCCTTTAAACGATCTTTCCCAAAACGTACATCAGTTGGTACATAAAAACGAAAATTATCCATTCTTTCACCTGCTCTAAAAGTATTGTTTGACTCAAGATAATCATATACTTTTTCAAGCTCTTTCGCCAGTCAACGATTTGTCATTTAAAATTCTAACGGCACCGCTTTCTGCTGCAAATCACATTGCTTCTGTTCCGATCCAAAAAGTCGCACAAGCCAGAATCCAGCAAGCGCTCATAGCCTATTAAAAGGTTTCTCTCTGACAGCAATCATCACTTTTCACTTTTCAGCAGCAAATATAGGAAATAAGGAGCTCCGACAATGGCAACAATCACACCTGCCGGAATTTCACCACTTTCCAGCAGTAAACGGCCAATCGTGTCACTAACCACCAACAGCAACCCGCCAACTAATAAGGAAGCCGGCAGCAGTTCTCTATGCTTTTTAAATCCCAGCCCTCTGACAATATGAGGGGCAATCAATCCCAGAAAATTAATACCTCCAGTAACTGAAATAGCTGATGCAGCCACCGCAACTGCCAATATTAATGAGAGCAATCGTTCTTTCCCTACACTCACACCAACTGAGGCTGATGCTTCATCTCCCAATTGAAAAATATCATAAATCCGATGTTTATGCATGGTCAGCAAAAAAGAAATGAACAGCCAGGGAATTAACGCCCACACAAATGTCCAACTGCTGCCCCAAATACTTCCCGCCTGCCACATCGTAACAAAGCGGTAATTTTCAGAATCCAGTTTTGTCATCAGCAAAATAGTCAGTGCCGAAATCCCAGTACTTAAAACCACCCCAGTCAAAACCATTCTTACCGGTGTGATTCCTTTTCTGCGATCATAGGCAATCCAGACGATGCCTCCAGCCGCAGCCAAAGCACCAATCAATGCAACAGCAGGCAGCAAAAATACAGTCAAGCCGCTAGTTTCTATAAAGCTTATAAACAAGAGCACAGTAAAACCAGCTCCTGCATTAATCCCCATAATCCCAGTATCTGCCAAAGGATTCTGTGTCACACTTTGCAAAATAGTCCCACTTAAGCCTAACGCCCCACCAGCAAGTACAGCAAGTAAAATTCTGGGGAGTCGAAAATCCAGGATTAACAAACGTTGTGCTCGGCTTCCGCCACCAAGAAAAACCTGACACAGTTCCTCAAAGGAAACTGATATCTGTCCGTGCATCAGACTGAAAAGCGCTGCTGCTAGAGTCAACATAAGAAACAGGCTATACATAACCATTATCTTCTTTTTACTCATCCTAGGTTTCCTCCTTTTCTAAACAGATAAATAAAGAAAGGAATCCCAATTAATGCAACAACAACCCCAAACGGTGTTTCAAAAGGGGGATTAATCATTCGGGCTGTAAAATCAGCTGAAACAACTAGCAGAGCCCCGCCGACAGCAGAAAAGGGGATCAGCTTCCGATAATTCTCTCCTGCAAAAAAACGCATCATATGTGGAACAATCAAACCGACAAAGCTCACTGACCCGGCAATGGCAACCGACAGACCAGATAAAATAAGAATCAGCACACTAACCGTCAAACGAATATGCTGAGGATTTTTCCCTAGACTGACTGCAGTGTCATCACCAAAACGCAAGACTGTGACAGAAGAGCTGTAGAAAAGTGAAGCCGCTATTGCCAGAAGAAAGATTGGCGCAGCAAACTGCAGCTGCTTCCATGAAATCACACTGACACCTCCTAAGGACCAGAAGGTAATATCCTGACTGAGATTAAACCAAAGAGCGATAAACTGGCTGATTGAAATAAATAAGGCGCTGATACCGGCACCAGCCAACGTCAGCCGGATAGGTGTTGCACCTTGCCGGGAACGACTGGATATCTTGTATATCAGATAGACACTGACACCAGCACCCAAAAAGGACACCAGTAAAATTTGCCAATACCCTGCACTAGGCAGAAAAGCGAACGATACCGCAATTCCCAGAGCAGCTCCGGCATTAATACCCAAAAGCCCGGAATCTGCCAACGGATTTTGCGTAATCCCCTGAGCCAATGCCCCAGTCACCGCCAGACTTGTTCCAACTAAAGCAGCGCCAAGTACTCTGGGCAGGCGAATCGAATAAATCACCTGATGCAGCTGGTTCTCCTGATCAAATTGTAAAAAACTTTCTTTCATAATTTTAAAAGGAACGTTAACCGCTCCATTACTTATGGAGATAATCATCATGATTAGCAGAAGAAGTATTAGGAGCAGAAACGCCAGCCCCTGCTGCTGTTGCAGCTTAGCCTTCACATTCATATGCATTCTCCTTATCCGCCATTTCATAAGAAAGCACTAGCGGGCGCTTCGTTTTGCCGTGACAGACAATCTCTGCATCAATCGAGAACACCTGTCTCAGCGTTTCTTCAGTGATGACCTCCACTGGTGTTCCTTTTTTAAATATCTGTCCTTCTCTCATTGCAATTACCTGATCCGAGAACCTGGAAGCCAGATTAATGTCATGAATTGTCATAATAATTGTTTTTTTCTGTTCCTGATTAATCATTTTTAAAACATTCAGAATTTCCAACTGATGTGCAGGATCAAGATAGGTTGTCGGTTCATCCAATAGCAGAATCTCCGTATCCTGTACCAGTGCCATAGCAATCCACACCCTTTGTCGCTGTCCTCCTGATAAAATGGCCACAGATTCACGTGCCAGTTCTGTCAGTCCGGTCATCTCCAATGCCCACTGGATATATTTCTGATCTTCTACAGTAATGCTTTTCCAGCCTTTCTGGTAAGGATGGCGACCGAAAGAAACTAAATCAAAAACAGAAAGATCAATCGAGTTTTCTGGAGTTTGAGAGAGAATGGCTAGTTTCTGAGCTATTTCTTTGGATGTATACTGATTCAAATTTTTACTGTCTAAAAGAATCTGCCCGCTTAATTCAGGTAATATCCTTGCCAGCGTTTTCAGCAATGTAGATTTCCCACATCCGTTTGGTCCGATAATACTGGTCATTGATCCTCTTTCAAAAGAGGTATTTAAATTCATGCTGATTATTTCCCTGCCATAACCGCTTGTCAAATCAGCCGCTGTTAGAATATCCATAGTTCCCCTTCTTTTATGAAGCCTGTACTTGTCAAATATCTGCTAAATTGAGAATGATTCTCAACAGATTGCACTTCATTATAAAAAAATACGCTGTAAAAAGCAATCATCTTTAGAAAAGAGTGTGGGACAATAGTTAGAAAAAAATCTGATTATTGTCCCACTTTTTTTGATTTTAAGGTATACAAAAAGCACACGACCTTATAAGATTAAAGTGACTAAACTCAACCAAAAAGGAGTGTGCCTTATGTTTAAAAATTATACCATTAATCAAACAACTTTACCATTAGATATAGAACAATATATTCCAGAAACAGATGTTGCTTTTGCGGTGAATGCCTTAGTTGAAACGATTCCTCAAACACTCTTTAATCAACTAGAACAACAACTCGGTCGCCCAGCCTATCATCCAAAAATGATGTTAAAAATTATTCTTTATGCGTATACACAACGAGTGTTCTCTGGAAGGAAAATAGAATTTCTATTGGATGATAGTTATCGTATGCGTTGGTTAGCGAACCATGAACAAGTCAGCTATCGTACGATCAATCGATTCCGTAGTCATGAGACAACTGCTCACCTGTTAGCTGAAACATTTGTCTTATTTCGACGTCAATTGATTACCAATCAAGTCATTGATAATGAAGCGATATTCGTTGACGGTACAAAAATTGAAGCAGACGCCAACAAGTTCAGTTTTGTTTGGCGAAAAGCGACGACTCGTTATGAACGAATGTTAGATGAAAAATCAGAAGCCTTTTATCAAACGCTTTATCAAG